>CAJQKB010000035.1 GCA_905478775.1 uncultured Opitutales bacterium
AGGACGAAGCCTTACTGATAAAAATAGGCACTGGGCATGCACAACAAAGTAGGCTCAGCAAGAAATGCTTTGAAGGGTATTGGCCTAATGCTCTTAACCATATTCAGGCAAATCATAAAAAACTGATAAGAAAGCCAAGTAAGGTAGAGTCACGACTTAAAAAGTTTCTTTCAGGAAAAGACTAGAAAGAAAAATAGTATATATTCGTTAAAGTTCTTTGGTTTGTGGAGAATTAAGAAAACCACCTTACACATTGACTACACTCGAATCAGAAGAAGAAAAGAATCACCGCTTTCTCAGCTTATTCACCGCAAATGAATCATCGATACATGCGTATGTAAGGAGGCTGGTATATCGCAGAGAAGATGCATCTGATGTGATGCAAAAGATTGCCATTATTCTATGGAAAAAATTTGATCAGTTACAATCAGATGATGATTTCCGAAAATGGTCTTTTGGGGTTGCCCGATTCGAAGTCCTTGCCTGGCGACGAGATTTAGCCAGGGAAAGAGAAAGGCTGGTTCTTTCAACCGAAACGATTGAACTCATGGCCGAGGAATTGGATCGTAACGCTGAGCAATTGGATCTGGAAAAAGAAGCCATTCTTCAGCACTGCTTAGGCAAACTCAAAAAAGATCAACGATCCGCCTTACAGGATATGTATGACGACGAATCAAACACTCCTGCACTGGCACAAAAATTTGGCAAAAGTATAACTGGATTCTATCAATGGATCTACCGTATTCGCCAAAGACTTGCCGAATGCGCCAAGCAAGTGGCCGATGCAAGATGATTTCCCATTAAACAAGATGAAAAAAGAAGATGAATTAATTATCCGTTACCTGGACCAACACCTTAGTGAAGAGGAGATTCAAATATTGGATCAATCACTCAGAGAAAATTCGGCCTTAAGGAAAAAGTTTTATGATCAGGTAAATGTAGGCACTGCCCTCGAGGAGGAATTCTGCTCGAAATTACCAGAAGAAAAAGTGATTTCTTTTAAGCGTAAATCATCCACGGTCACATTGCTTGCCTTCGCGGCCAGTTTTATTTTGGCCATAGGAATAATTGGCTATTCTTTTTTTAATACAAAAGAATCGATTGCCACATTAGCCTCGAATGAAAATGCCGCATGGGAAAGTTCCTTACCAACATTAGAGGGAAGCGAATTAAGGGCTGGTTTGATGACTTTAAAGTCGGGCGTCGCAACGATCCGGTTTTCATCCGGTGCTGAAGTCGTACTGGAAGCTCCTGCCGAAATTGAACTGCAAACTGCAATGCAGGGAAAACTTATAAGAGGAAATGCTATAGTACATGTCCCTGATTCTGCTCATGGATTCACTTTGGCTACACCATCCGGCTATGCGGTGGATCATGGAACTGCTTTTGGTGTATCGATCATGGAGAACGGAAAGATATCTGACTTCAAAGTTTTGGAAGGAGAAATATCACTACACTCGCCAAAGGGAGACTCACTCTTCCTACTCGAAAATGAATCCGCGACCCTGAACGATTATGGTATCAGTAAAAAGATTGTTCTCCGTGCCGAACAACCTATTCCAGTCCTCGAGAAGGAAAATAACACCCTCCGCATTCAAACAGCGGGAAAATGCCAATCCATCATCCGAAATGATGAGATTGCATATCTCGACCAGGATTTCTTGATGGTTAAATTGGACACCGGTTCCAATCCCTACGAAAGAAGGGCTTTATTTAACTTCAAAGAGGATCAGGTGGATTGGAGTAAGATAAAAAAATCAAGACTAAGACTGAACTTGGTTCCGTGCGGTGTAGGACATCGGGTCTACCTTCCCAAAACCAATCGATTTAAGCTCTATGCCCTTGCCGGATTCACCGGGGTGGAATCGTGGGAGAATTTAAAATGGGGAGAAGCGCCCACAACTGAATCAGCTACTTTAGTGGGTAGGTTTGAAATCCCACGCAGTCAGGAAAGGGGTTCCATCACGATAGAAAGCAATGAACTTCTGGAATTTCTAAAATCAAACAACGCCAGTGAATACACCTTTATTCTAACCAGAGAAACCACTGAAACCAGAGGGAGCGGAATGGTTCATGCCTTTGCCAGCGACTCCCATCCGGAAGCTTCGGGGCCCACATTAGAATTAAGTTTCTAAAAACAAATTCTGTCTTTCGATCATTCAAAAGGAGGTGCTATCGCCTTGCAAAAAAAGGAGGGAGCTTAGTAGGATCATTGAATGAAGCTTCTTTTCTTTCTTCCCCTGATTCCATTTATTGTATTTTCACAAATTTCTGACCGCCCAAATGTTGTTCTCTTTATGGCTGATGACATGGGCATGGGTGATACATCAGCTTATCAATTTTATACCAAGAACTCAGACGATCAACAGATTCACACCCCAGCCATGGAAAAGCTTGCAAGTATGGGCATGCTCTTTACCGATGCCCACACCCCATCATCCCGATGCACCCCCACACGATACGGATTACTGACTGGACGTTACCCTTGGCGTGCACGTATGAAACACTGGGTACTGTTTGGCGTTCAGGGTGATCCTCTCATCGAAGAAGACCGCCCCACCCTCGCCACTCTTTTTCGTTCCCAAGGATATGCCACCGCCATGGTGGGAAAGTGGCACCTCGGACTGCGATACACCCAAACAAATGGAAAACCGGCGGCAGGCTGGGAAGATGCGGATCTAACTAAAGATGTTTTTGATGGTCCCTGTGACCACGGGTTTGATTATACCCGGTTTACCTCACGCTCCCATGGAACATCCGGCCCGGATGCGGGCACAACTGGGCCCCAGACAGGGAAAAACAAAAAGGGGAATCGTAACACTCCAAATCAGTCAATCGGCCCTGGCCACATCCATAATCGGAAAATCATAGGAGCCACCGGGAACGAAAAAAAATTAGTGGAGAAAGGAAAAAACGCCTATGATTTACACGACCTGGGTAATCGACATTCCAATCATGCGATCGAATTCCTTACTCAACACCTCAGAAATAAGGACCGTTCCTTCAATCCATTCTTTCTTTATTATCCCAGTAATTCAAATCACGGACCCTACACCGTAGCCAATGAAGTGGGAGGTAAAAAAGTTCGGGGAGCGGGCAAGATGGTATCAGGAGCTTCAGCATCAACCCGGTTGGATTATATCTATGAAAACGATGTGGCACTTGGAAGGCTGATTAACTATCTCGAACAAACCAAGGATCCACGCAGACCGAGTAAAAAACTAATTGAAAATACGATTGTTATTTTCACCTCAGACAATGGAGCGGAAGTAAAAACCAAAACTGCAACCGGCCCCGTACGAAGTAATAAAGGCAGTTGTT
Organism: uncultured Opitutales bacterium; assembly: GCA_905478775.1. Lineage (GTDB taxonomy): Bacteria > Verrucomicrobiota > Verrucomicrobiia > Opitutales > Seribacteraceae > Seribacter > Seribacter sulfatis. The sequence goes on from CAJQKB010000035.1 coordinate 3,322, forward strand.
ACGAAGGCGGACACCGTGTGCCCTTCCTTGTTGCTTGGCCTAATGGCAAAGTGGGAAATGGAAAAACAAGCAGTCAGCTAATTGGATTACAGGACCTATACGCCACTTTTTCAGAAATTTTAAAAGTACCCCTGCCCGACTTGAGAAACGGAGAAAAAGGGGCGGAGGACAGCTATAATGTTTTACCTGCTTGGAGAGGAAAAAAAATTCCCAATCGCCCGATGTTCTATAATGACCATAAGGAATCTAAAGATGGGGCCGCTTGTGCCATGCGGTTGGACAATCCAAAGGTCGATGGAAAAATAATAAAGGGCCAGTGGAAAATATTTTTTGATGCCTCTCTTCTTAGGCAAGCAAAAGCAAAACCGGTCGAATTGTATGATCTGGGAACTGATCCGATGGAGACCAAAAATCGTTTAGAAGACCCGGAACTTAAACCGTTGATCAAAAAACTCATTTCAACTGCAATTCAGCATCGCACTGTGGGTGGACATCGTTTTACAGCCATCGCACCCAGGAAACGAATTACTTTTGACTGGACCCAACCAATGCCGATACCCGCCCCGCTTACTTTGTCAATTTCTGGTAAGGGAGGACTCCCCGCCCAAAAACCCGACGGACTTGGAATCGAAGGGAAAGGATCGTCCCGGATTGATTCAGGTGAAGGAATTGCCCTGCGCTTTGAACAGGATGTTTTGATTGAATCGATTGCCTTAAAAGCCGGAGATGGATCATGTGGTGGAAGCTTAATTAAAGGAAAAAACTCCCCTCTGGCCATCTATTGTATCGATGCGGATAATGATGCCAAAGATCAACAGGGAATCATAAGTGACCTTGGAATTATCAAAAGAGGTGAAAGGCTCATACTGGACGCTGGGCCACATTTAGGAGTGGAACAAACGGGAAGTTGGAAACTGCAAAGTCTTGTGGTCCGGCCCTTTGCTCAGGACTAAATTTTAAAATCTAAAGTAATTTAATTATAAAAAGATGAAGCTACTTTTTCTAGTACCGGGTATTTTCTTATTGGGCATTTCGGGATTTGCCCAAAAACAAAATGTTCTTTTCATCGCTGCAGATGATTTATCCTGTGCCCTCGGTTGTTACGGAGATCCGATTGCTCAAACTCCTCATCTCGATCGGTTGGCCGCAACGGGAGTCTGCTTCCTCAATGCATACAATCAACTCCCCCTTTGCAACCCGACCCGGGCATCGGTGATGACCGGTCTAAGGCCGGATACGATCAAGGTCTATGATCTGGACCGACATTTCCGGGATGAAGTACCCGATGCGGTCACGCTTTCTCAACAATTCATGAAACATGGATGGTGGGCCGGTCGCGCAGGTAAAGTTTATCACTACAATGTTCCGGCATCGATAGGAACCGATGGGTTTGATGATCCCCCGTCCTGGCAAAAAACCGTGAATCCCATAGGTCGTGACAAAACCGATGAATCCCTAATATTCAACGCGGAACCACATCGTAAAATCAGTGCCGCCTTAAGTTGGCTGGCGGCAGATGGTAAAGACGAGGAACAAACCGACGGGATGATCGCCACGGAAACAATTAAATTAATGAAGCAAAAAAAGGACGAACCCTTCTTCATTGCGGCCGGCTTTTTCCGACCACATACACCTTATGTCGCACCCAAAAAATACTTTGATATGTATCCCCTGGAAACATTGAGACTCCCTTATGCTCCAAAAAATGACAGGGAGGATATTCCCACCGCTGCCTTTGCCCATAACTGTCCGGTTCCCCACTACGGGTTAGATGAATTGACCTGCCTCAAGGCAATGCAGGCGTATTATGCATGCGTATCCTTTATCGACGCCCAGGTTGGCCGAATGCTTGACGCCCTCGATCAGCTCGACCTGGCGGACAATACCATTGTTGTTTTCTGGAGTGACCATGGTTACCACTTGGGCGAGCATAATGGCATCTGGCAAAAGCGAACTCTTTTTGAACAGGGAGCTAAAGCCCCGCTGATCATTCGGGCACCCAATATCGAAGGAAATGGTCAGGCATGTCGACGGATCGTTGAATTCATTGACATCTACCCCACCCTCACCGAACTCGCCAATATTCCAACGCCCAAGGAAATAGAGGGACAATCCCTCACCCCACTTCTCAGAGATCCACTAAGCAGGTGGAATAGTTTCGCGATCACCCAAGTACTCAGACCCGCTGATAGTCGTTTTGAGACTCCTGTGATGGGACGAAGTATCCGATCGGAAAGATGGCGATACTCCGACTGGGCAGAAGGGAAACACGGAGTGGAACTGTATGATCATTTTGCAGATCCAATGGAATTTAATAACCTTGCCATCAAACCAACTCAGGGTAATCAAAAAGTTATGAAATATCTGCGAAAAGCCCTTGCTAGAAAAGCAAGCGGTCAAATTCCCAAAACTCCCTTTAATCCCAAAAGACTCTAATAGAGATGGATCCAATAACCATCATTATAATCGTCGCCGGTTTGCTTTTCGCAGGTGTTGCTTACTTTATCGAAGACGCGTTTGATAAAATGCTCAATCCGATCTTCAGACTGGTTGGGCTTAAATCTTCAACCGGTCCGCTCGAAATTATCGCAGAGCACAACGATCAATTCATCGAACTGACAATCATTAACAACGGAAAAGGGAAAGCCATGCTCGCCGCCGTTCAAGTGGTAGGAGAAAATGGAAAAAAAGAGTTTCCTGTACCTTGCACTTCTAAGATTGAGGCAAAGGAGGAGGTCGCGGAAAAGAAAGAGAAGGAATTAAGAAAGCATTTCTTATCGAAAAAGATTGATCAGGGAAGTCAAAAAAAAGTCTATTTAAACTCTGCGAAATTGGATGGATGTGATCTCAAATCTCTCAGCGTGTTAGACATGGACGGAAAACACTGGTCCGTTACGATCAAGTAAATTGGATCAGACAAGATATCATTATCTAGACGCCCTTCGGGCTTTTGCAATGCTTCTTGGCATCGTCTTGCATGCGATGCTTTCTTTTGTTGGATGGCCAGTTTGGCCAGTTCAAGACATCAACCAGTCTGAATTCTATGGAATTCCCATTCTTTTCATTCATGGCTTTCGTATGCCCCTATTCTTTTTCGTGAGTGGATTCTTCACCATGTTGCTTTGGAAACGAAAAGGAACCAAAGAATTAATGAGTAATCGCTGCAAACGGATCGTTCTCCCTCTTATCTTTTTTAGTATTCTCCTCATTCCACTTCTTAATCACATGCGTTCGGTAACCGCATGGATAACTCCGGAGAATATCTCGAACGACTCGGAAGAAATTGGATCTTTACCTTCAGTTAATAATAAGGCCACAGACCTAGGTAGTGCCGCGAAGACAGGTAATATTCAAGTAATGAAGGAGTTTTTGAGAGATGGAGCCAATATCAATGGGAAAAATCAGAAAGAACTGACTCCCCTTCATTGGGCAGCAACTACCGGACAAAAAGAAGCAATCTCACTTTTGATTCAAGAAGGGGCAACAGTTGACTCTCTTGATGGTTATCGAAGTACCCCTCTGCATTTGGCAGCTTTTTTCGGACAGGAAGAGGCCGTACAAGTACTTCTAGCAAATGGAGCCGATCCAAATGCAAGAAATAAGGATCAGTCAAGCCCGAGAGATACAACTTATGCCGGAAAAGCACTCACTGAAATGGTTGCGAATGAAATTTTGGAAGTTCCTCTACAATGGCATCAATTACAAAAAGGAAGGATAAGTTGTAGAAATCTTATTGAAAAATCCATTCATAACTTAAAATTAAATGGAGGTGCAAAGCAAAACTTGTTTACTCAATACTATCTCACTTTTGGGGACTTTATCACTCACCACCTCTGGTTTCTTTATGATCTTGTATATCTAATTGCGGCATTTCTAATTGTGAGCCACCTCCTCGGAGATTCTGCTTTGAAAAAGATTGCTGAATGGGTAGTATCTTCCCCTGTTCGCATCATCTTTTTAGTACCAATTACCTATTGGTCACAGTTTTATATGAAGGAGGATTTTGGTCCCTCCACTGATGTGTGGCTAGCCCCAAACTGGACGAAGCTTGGATACTATGGAATATTCTTTGGTTATGGAGCCCTATGCTTTGGAAACAAAGTATTCACACAAAAGTTCGGTAAGTTCTGGCCTCTTTCTTTTATCGGTTCACTTATGGTTTTCATTGGGGCTCTAATCTGTATGCATTATAAGAAGTGGGAATGGAGTTATGAAATACTCACGCTCTGCTCTGCGTGTTTTGTCTGGCTGATGATCTTTGGATGTATTGGTCTATTTAGAAAGTTTTTTTCCGCTAAAATGCCCAAGGTTCGATACATATCAGACTCCGCATACTGGCTCTACATTATCCATTTACCTGTAGTGCAAATTATGCAGGCCCTATTTGCAAACTGGGAGATTCCCAGTCTCTTCAAGTGCATGCTCATAACCATACTTACAACGATGTTGATTCTACTTTCTTACAAATATCTGATACGCTACACTTGGGTCGGAGCGATGCTGAACGGGAAACGATATAAGGCCAATGAAACAGTCTAATTCATTATCTAGTAAATCCTATCTTTGGCTTGGCATTTTCTTCGGGGTATTGGTGTGGTCCGGAATTGAACCTAAAGACAGATTAACCTGGGTATTGGAAGCCGGACCGGCCATTGTCGGACTCTTGGTTATGGCGAAAACTCGGATATCCTTTCCGCTGACTCCCCTACTCTACTTTTGGATCCTGCTCCATTGTATCGTACTGATGGTGGGTGCAAAATATACCTACGCCGAAGTTCCGTTGTTTGATTCAATACGGGAGATCTTCGGATGGGAACGTAACAACTACGACAAAGTCGGACATTTCATGCAGGGTTTCGTCCCTGCCTTGTTGGCCCGTGAAATTCTGATCCGCAAGAAGGTAGTGAATTTTGCAGGCTGGCGAAATTTCATCATTGTATCGATCTGCCTCGCATTCAGTGCCTTTTATGAATTGATCGAATGGTGGGCAGCCCTGCTGATCGGAGAAGATGCAGATGCCTTCCTCGGCACTCAGGGGTATGTTTGGGATACACAGTCCGACATGGCGTGGGCTCTATTAGGAGCATTGGTTTGCCTGATTATCCTAAAGAAAACTCACGATTTACAAATCAAGCCATTGCTCTAGTAAGTCGTAGGATATATAATGCCCTATAATGACTAAAGTAACGGATTGGGAAGAAAGATATCAGCAAGAAGACACTCCCTGGGACAAGGATGAACCAGCGCCAGGACTTATCGACTGGTTGAACAAGCAAACATTGGCCCCGGAAACCCGGGTATTGGTTCCGGGATGTGGTCGTGGACACGATCCGTCCGCATGGGCTAAAAGGGGGTTCGAAACTACCGGGATGGATCTTTCAGAAATTGCGTTATCAGATGCGCGCCAAAAATACGAAGCTTTGCCCAACCTCGCGTTCTTCCCTGGAAATTTTTTGGAAGAAAAACCGCAGGAACCTTATGACCTCATTTTTGAACATACCCTCTATTGTGCGATTGAACCGTCCCGCAGAGATGAATACGCACAAGCTTTGAATCATTGGCTCAAGCCCGGTGGTCATTTTTTGGCGATTCATTTTATTTTTCCACTGTCGGAAGAGGGGCCTCCCTTTGGGGCAAGTAAGGAGGAAATCACCCAGCGGTTTGAACCCGAATTTGAATTACTCAATGACTGGAAGCCAAGACATTTTGAGGGGCGTCGAGACGAAGAGTGGATGTTTCTTTGGAAAAGAAAAATCTAGCTATTAACTTCAAGTCTTCCTTTTAAAAAGTAAATAAAAGGGGTAATTCAGCGTTGGATTTCACCTGTAAACTTTTATGCTAAGCTTATATGTTTTTGTGGAAATATTACCGACCTCTTTTCCTTGCTCTAACCTTTGGTGCAAGCTCAATGGGTATGGCAAATACCCCGGATGGGAAAAAACTCTACACACAACACTGCGCGGAGTGTCATGGTAAAAAAGGTGAGGGCGTGGAGGATGAGTATTCCAAGCCATTGATCGGAGACTGGCCGGTTACCAAGTTAATTCATTATGTGGACAGAACCATGCCTGACTATGATCCGGACCTAGTCAAAGGAAAAGAGGCAGAGGCCATCTCACGATTTGTGTTTAAAACTTTTTATCAAAAACCTGAACTTTTCCAAAAGGATTCAAAGATTCAACTCGCCCGGCTGACCAACCGGCAATTCCGCCAATCGGTATCCGACCTCTTTGCCCAGTTTATGGGGACACCCAAAATTGATGAATATAAAGCGGGATTAAGAGGAAAATACTACAATGCGGAAGGGATGAACAAAAAGAAAAAAATGCATTCCGAAAGAGTGGATCCAAAAATCGCATTCGATTTTGGGAAAAAAGCACCTTATCAGCAAATGAATCCAAAAAAGTTTTCTATTTACTGGGAAGGATCGATTCTTCCCCGTGAATCCGGTTGGTACGAATTCTTTGTTAAATCTCCCAATGGTTTTGCTCTACGGATAAACAAGCTTGATGGACGCCCCTCGATCGATGAGAAGGTAACCGCGGGCGTAATGAGAGAAAGCGGCACGAAAATATTTCTCCTTGGCGGCCGGCCCTACCCGCTTCGCTTGGATTATCACAAATTTGATGACCCCAACGCATCGATCGAATTAAGCTGGAGAACACCGGTCGGACAAAAAGAAATTATTCCGACGGAATTCCTTTTTACAAAAATGGTAAATCAATCTTATATCCCGCAACAAAAACTTCCCCCTGATGACTCATCTCATGGATACCAAAGAGGTATACAAGTAGATCAAAGTTGGGACGAAGCGATTACATATGCCGCATTGGATGCGGCTCAGTTCGCGGCGGAAAGAATAAACCAATTGGCCAGAACCAAAGATGATGACCACCAGCGCAAAAAGAAGGTCATGGAGATTGCCACCCAATTTGTTCGCTACGCATTTCGACAAAAACTTAGTGAAGAAGATGCAAACTTTTTTATAAAATCCAGGTTCAACGATCAGACACCTTTACATGTATCGATTGAAAAAATTGTCCTCATGACCCTCAAATCCCCACGATTTCTATATCCTGAATGGCAGGCGCTCGAAAAAAAGAAAGCGGATTCATATGTCGTAGCTACCAGACTCGCACTCTACATGTGGGATTCTATCCCGGACAACCACATGCACAAACAAATTGATGTAGATCATTTCAGAAACAAAGGACATATTGAAAGCCAGGCCAAACGAATGCTTCAAGACCCACGCTCAAAGGCAAAATTCAATGACTTCATGCTTCATTGGTTGGAAATGAAAACCAAGGAACTGCCATCCAAAAATACACAAAGATACTCAAACTTCACTCCTGCTCTTGCCCTCGACCTGAGACGTTCCCTTTTTCGGGGTATTGAAAAAGCGATATGGGAACAAAATGTCGATTGGCATAATTTTATTAGTATGCCTTCGATTCAATTCAATGACCGCATGGCAAATTATTATGGTTTACCCTTCCCGACTGAAACAAATACTTCGGGTTTCATTCCATTAAAATCTCAAAAAATGGGTCGCGTTGGCTTACATACCCACCCCTATATTTTAGCCAGTCATTCTTATGCTGAAGAAAGCTCGCCGATTCATAGGGGAGTTTTTGTCAGTCGAAAAATTCTGGGACGGACGCTCCGACCACCCAAGGAAGCGGTTTCTTTCAGTAATGCTGACTATGATCCAAATTGGACGATGCGGCAAAAAGTAACCGCTCTTACAAAACCGGCAAATTGTATGAGTTGCCACGACCTAATCAATGCTACGGGCTTCACCCTGGAAGGATTTGACACAACGGGAAGGACACGGACCAACCTAGGCACAAAACCTCTCAATCTTGCTACTGAATATCTGGACGAAAATGGAAACCAAAGAAAACTCGACGGAGCCAAAGGATTACTCCAAGAGGCACTAAAATCGACTAGGTCATCAAAATATTTTATCGAGGAACTATGCAAGCACCTTGCAAAACAGCCCATACAAAGCTATTCTGACATAAATTTTTTAGAACTTTCCAAGATGTTATCCTCCAGAAAATTAACGATAAAGGATTTATATTTAAAAATTGCGATGCAAGCAGCAACCGATGATTTTGTATTTAATAACTGAGTAATTAAAGATGAACTTAAACTCTATTAACCGACGAACTGCACTCAAAAACCTGGGGCTTTCCTCGCTTTCTCTGCCCATCCTTTCTCAGTCATCAAGTCTCTTTTCTGCGAATGCGGATAAAACCGCACCCAAGCAAAGACTTATCGTGATGTTCAGCCCAAACGGTACCATTCCAAATCACTTTTGGCCGAACACCATAGGGGAAGACTTTGAACACAAAACTATTCTTAAGCCGCTCGAACCCTTTCACGACCAATTGCTCATTCTACGGAACCTTCATAACAAGGTAAGAGGAGACGGAGACAATCATATGCGTGGAATGAGTTGCCTCCTTACAGGCATCGAACTTTTCCCTGGCAATGTAATGGGAGGAGGCAATACCCCATCCGGTTGGCCCAAAGGAATTTCAATAGACCGAGAAATATCCAATCATTTACAGTCCCAACCCCATACTCGTACTCGATTTGGTGCGTTACATTTTGGAGTGGGTGTTCAGGACACTGCTGACCCGTGGACCCGAATGTCTTACAACGGACCGAATCAGCCTGTCACTCCACTTTCCGACCCCTATGATGCATACAGGAAAATATACGGTAATGTTCGTGATAAAAAGAAAGTTCGATCAATTCTGGACGATTTAAAGGCTGACCTGCAAAAAGTTGCCAACCGACTTCCGGAATCCGACCGTAAATTGTTAATAGAACACTCCAAATTAGTGCAACGGATGGATAGGGAGTACGAGGCAGGCAGTTCACTTTCCAACCTTAGTGCACCGCCCCCCGAATTACCTGAGGGAATTCGTAACCTCAATGAAAACATCCCGCAACTAGGTCGCTTACAAATTGATTTACTTGTCAATTCTTTCGTCAATGACTTTGCCCGAGTAGCGACTTTACAATATACGAAGTCTGTTGGACAGGCGAAGATGAAATGGTTGGATGTGGAGGATGCCCATCACACTCTTTCTCACGAACCTGATAAGAATAAGGACGCTCATGATAAACTGGTTCGTATTAACACATGGTTTGCGGAAGAACTTGCTTATTTACTCAAAAAATTAGAATCCACTCCGGAGCCCGGACAAAAAGGATCGATGCTTGATCACACCTTAGTTATTTGGACAAACGAACTGGGCAAGGGTAACAATCATACGCTTGACCATATTCCTTTTGTTCTCGCTGGGAACGGTTTTGGCTTTCGGATGGGGCGCTCGATGTCGTGCGAAAATGTTCCACATAATCGCTTCCTGCTCAGCCTGGCTCATGCAGTCGGGCATCCACTTAAAACTTTTGGTAACCCCAAGCTTTCTGCAGGGGGCCCACTCATACTTGGCTAAAACAATATGAAAGCTACACTTATTTTGTTCTTCATTCTTCCACTTTTTACCCAGGCAGAAAATAAGGATAATAAATGGGTACCCCTTTTTGACGGGAAAACCACCGATGGATGGACCCCCCGTGGAAATGTTCAAAAATTTGAGGTTCTAAATGGAGAACTTCACTTATTATCAAAGGGAAATATTTGGGTTTTAAGTGACCTAGAAATGAAAGACTTTGAAGTCGAATGCGAAGTAAAGATTCCGCTAGATTATGAAAAATTTAATTCAGGACTGGGCTTTAGATTAACCGGGAAAAACGGAAAGCCCAAAGGCTACCAATTCGAAATTGACCGATACAAACCAGGAGCCGTTTACGGAATTGGCTTAGGTGGTTGGCTTTACCCCAAAAAAGAACAGGAAGCAGAGTACAAAGTTCGCTCGAAAAATCTCTTCCAAGCAGCTGAATGGAACCAAGCCCGAGTGGTTTGTAAAGGTTCAAGTATTAAGACTTTTCTTAACCAAAAAATGATAGCTGAAATTAAAGATAACCAATCTATGTCAGGTTGCTTTGGAATTCAGCACCATGGGAAAGGTGGAGTCGTCGCGTTTCGTAATATTCGTGCCCGTAAAGTAAATTAAAAAGGGTTCTTGACCCATTTAGCTTGCTGAAATAATTATTCACTATGAATCCACAACCCGGTTGTTTACCTTTTTCTTTTGGCTTAGCCTTTATTCTATTTTGTTCTTCTATTATTGGTTGCTCCAATCAAACTGTTGATCCGGCGACCGATGATAACTCTTCTGCCAGTCAAAGTTACTCTTTAGACTTTTGCGTGGTCTCTGGTAATGACCTTAATGATGAAGATACCGATATGATTCCATTCACTTACGAACATGAAGGAATCCAAATTGTATTTTGCTGTAAACCCTGCCTTCCTAAGTTCAAGAAAGATCCGGCTAAATATATGGCTATTATAAAGGAAGAAATGGAAGATATGGCAAAGGAGCCATCCAGCTAATTTTAGTTTATTTTTCGTGCATTGATTGCCACCAACTCTTTTTTGGTGGGTTGCGGATACTTTTTTGAGCAGTTTCTGAAAGTCCACTTGAAGGCAACCAAGACTCAACTGAATCCTTATCCTGTCGATACCATTCCTGACCGACTTTTTTAATGGTCGATTGCTGAAGCTTTTCATCGGATATTGAAATTGCCCATTCCATGGCGGCTCCACCATCCTTGGTCGATACGGTGGATGCATAAGCAGCCAAAGCAGAATCAAGTTTTGGACCTGATTCTCTTTCATTAAGCCAATCTCCTGCGGCCAAAGGATCTTGTTTTGCCCAGTTTGAAATCGAGCTTTTAATTCCAACTTCCTGAGATTTTCCATCCGGTAAATTGGAGAAGTAATCGATTGAACTTTCAGGGTCAGTTTCACTCCACTTCCTCCCCAGATTTTCAAATGCCTTGGCAGAGTATTTTTCATTGGCATGCGTCTCGAGCCATTCCGCAACTTCTTCTGGGCGATCACGGGCAAAACTTCGACTTAAATTCATAAAGGCTCCCTCTTTCAACTTGGGATCAGGTAATTCCTCGGCCCAGGATGAAGCCTGACCAAACCCACCCTCCCTGTTATGCCGATCGGCTAGAATACCCACTAACTTAGAAACTTCTTCTCCCCCTTTTAGATTCATTACATAAGCCGTTGCTCCCTCCAGGTCCCGATTTGCCCAGCCTTTTACCAGACCAAAATTATACAACTTGGCCATCCCTGCGTTCTCTGGATCTTCAACCCATGCTCTGGCCGATTCAGGGTCACGATTCGCCCATCCCTCCAAAACTCCTGATGCCGCGAATCCTGCCCCGATGCCGGAAGCCCTCGTTTTACAATAATCGATCGCCGCAAGCGGATCGAATTGAGACCAAGAATAAAGTAACATTTTATATTCCTGCATATTCTCAAAGCCCATAGGCAGAGATTCAAAAGCTTTCAATGCCTGACCAATGTTATCTCGATTTAAATTTTCTAAAGCCCGGGCATAGGCAGCCGAACGTTTAATTGGATTCGTTTCCGATTGGGCAGAAAGTAACATTTGCTCAAGGGATTTGGGGGAAGCCAATTTTTTTACTTCCTCTTCCACATCCTCCTCGTTTACTTCAACATCCCGATCACGATCAGAGGATTTTGTACTTGGCTTGATATTTTTCGATTGGGGTTCTACGGATGGCTTGGGGGGCAATTCTTCAGATGCGATCTCATTATTATCAATTGAAGATTTGGGTAGACCCAAATAATAACCAAACAAGAAAAGGGCAGCACCAACTAAGAGGAGAAATACTCCTGACAATTTTTTTGAACTCTTCGATTCCATAATCACAAAATAATTTCAACTCTCTAATATTACAACGACCATTAAGAGAAAGTTACAAAACATCCTATTTAATTTTTGTAATTTTACCATAGAGGTGACCACCGACTTTTCCATGACTCCATGTACCGGCATATTTCTTTCCATCAATCACCACATGAGCACTAAAAGTTCCCAAACCAGGAATATTCATTTCATCCATGGTGATGACCGGTATAGTACCAACCCATTTAACGGGTAATGGCATGGGCAAAGTTACATCTTTTTGACCATACTTAATTCTAGCGGTAAAAATCCACAGGTCCTGATCTCCAAATTTCTGGACCGATTGGATCTCATAAACTTCCTCGGATGGTGGATTTTTTGAGCCATCAACAGTAAAAAAACCACTGAAACGAACTCCTTTCATTGCTTTCTCAAAATTTTCAAACAATTCGCTCTGAGGAGTAATTTCTCCTGATACCGAGAGAAAGGAACCAGCAATTAATGCAATAATCGTCACCGTACAATTCAAACGCTTCATTGGTAATATGAAATTATATTGTAAAACGCATGCAAACCCGAAAACTGATTTTCTGTAAAATAAATTTGTAAGTCTATTTCTAATTACTCTTAAAAAAATAATTTTTTTGAAAATTAACATTTATAATCGCTTCATTAAATAACAAGCATCACGATAAAATTCTATTTTTTATAAATACCTTCCCTTGCATAATAAAATCTAAATTCGCGACATTAACGCTGTATGAATACAAAACCCAAGCTCCTGCTCTTTTTAATAATATTTATTAAATTTTCGTGCTTTTCCTTTGCACAAATTGAAAATCAAGCCACTCCAATCGAAAATATATCGGTCAAAAAAGGATTTAAGATTGAGTTACTATTTACTGTTCCGAAAGAAAGGCTGGGGTCATGGGTAAATCTATGCCTGGACAACAAAAACCGCATAATTGCCAGTGATCAATTTGGTGGACTCTATCGTTTTGAGGTCCCACCTAAGGGAAAAACACTCAAAGAAAGTGATATCGAAAATATCCCTGTCGATATACGAGCAGCAAATGGTCTCCTTTGGGCATTTGATAGCCTGTATGTGGCCGTCAATGATTATGAAAAAAAGATGGAGAGTGGAGTTTACAGGCTCACGGACTCCAACGGAGACGATCAACTTGATAAGGTTGAGAAACTGCGGGGCATGCAGGCACGCGGGGATCATGGCGTACATGCCCTAATACTCAGCCCCGACAAAAAATCGATTTACCTGATCACAGGGAACAATACCACTCCAGTTGAAGCGAACCGTTCGCGTGTACCCATGGATTGGGGGGAAGATCACCTCCTTCCCCGAATGCCCGATGGACGAGGGCATAACCGGGACCGACTAGCTCCAGCTGGCATCATTTACAAAATGTCTCCGGATGGTAAGGATTGGGAGATTGTCTCCTCCGGATACCGAAATATTTTCGACGGTAGCTTCAACGCAGATGGTGAGCTCTTTACCTATGACGCAGACATGGAATATGACTTCAACACTCCCTGGTATCGCCCAACTCGCATCTGTCATGTCACCAGCGGATCCATGTACGGTTGGAGAAATGGAACCGGTAAACGACCCGAATTCTACCCGGATACTTTACCTCCCGTAGTCAACATTGGTCCAGGTTCCCCCACCGGGGTCACTTTCGGATACGGTGCCAAGTTTCCACCCAAGTATCAAAAAGCGATGTTCATTTTGGATTGGAGTTGGGGGAAAATCTATGCCATTCATATGAGTCCCGATGGAAGTACTTATTCCGGGGAAAAAGAGACTTTCATCACTGGTAGTCCACTACCGGTAACAGACGCAATTATCCATCCAATGGACGGAGCCATGTACTTTGCTATTGGCGGAAGAAAAGTTCAGTCTGGACTCTATCGGGTCAGTTACACGGGGAAAGAGAAAACCGCCCCCATCTCCACGAAACCTCGTGTGAATGAACTTGCAAGTCTACGGCATCAGCTGGAAAATTTACATATCGGCGAACATCCCAAGGCGTTGGAATTAGCTTGGCCACATACTGATCATCAGGATCGCTTCGTTCGCTGGGCGGCCCTTATTGCCATACAGCATTTACCGATTGAGAAATGGGCAACAAAAGCCCTCACCGAAAAGGACTCAGGGAAACGGGCAAATATTCTTTTGTCTCTTTCCAAAGCGGCTGGGATTGACCCTTTTCATCGTCAAAATACGGATCCTCCCATCAACCAAAAACTGGGCAAACAGATCCTCCAATCCCTGCTTCAAATCAAATGGAAAGATTTGACTCCCAATGAGCGGCTCGCCCTGGTACGTACCTATCAGATTGCGATGGTTCGTTTTGGCAAACCAGCCCCCCAAGTAGCTGCAAAAATTGTCGCGCAACTAGATCCTCAATTTCCCGCTAAAAGCTTCGAAATGAATTGGTTGCTTTGCGAGACCCTTGCCTTTCTCGAATCCCCCACTGTAGCCAAAAAAGGAATAGCTCTCCTTTTGGAGGCTCCCACACAGGAAGAGCAAATGGAATATGCCCGTTCCCTCCGCAACCTGAAAACCGGATGGACTCATGAACTACGAGTACAATACTTTAATTGGTTTTTGAAGGCGTCTAATTACCGAGGAGGAGCAAGCTTCACCAAGTTTATCGAGTTTATTCGAAACGATGCAGTTGCCAGTTTGAATCCAACTGAACAGAAAAAACTTGCCGAGTTGCTCGCCAAAAAGGCTATTGTTAAGTCTCCTGCCGATGTTATGGCAGAGGCGATGGTGGGTAGGACATTCGTTAAAAATTGGAAACTGGAGGAATTAAGCAATGCGGCATCCAGTGGGCTAGAGGGTAGAAACTTTAAGGTTGGTCGCAGGATGTTTGCAGCAGGAGGTTGTTACGCGTGTCACCGATTTGGAAACCAAGGCGGCATGAACGGTCCCGACCTGACCGGTTCGGGCGGACGCTATTCACCTCATGATCTACTCGAACAAATCATGTATCCAAGTAAGGAAATCAATGAACAGTTCGTTCCCACTTTCGTAACTTTAAAAAACGGGAAGACCTTGTCCGGAGTTGTGGTAAACCTTGGTGGTAACCGCGTTGTCTTAAACACCGATCTCTACGATCCGAACCAAAGAACGAGCGTGCAAACAAATGAAGTTCAGAGCATGGGGCCGTCTACTGTCTCACCGATGCCCCCAGGACTACTCAATATGATGAAAGAAGAAGAGGTAATGGATCTGCTCGCATATATTTTAAGCGGTGACGATCCTCAGCATAAGTTCTTCAAATAAAAAATATTTCTATGAAAAGTCCGGGTATATTTTTTATAACCGGGTTCGTTTTCTTTATTTGTGTTCATTGTCTTGTCGCAAAGAATAGTTACGAAGTTACCGCAATTCCACAAGAAGTGAGAAATCGCTTAAATTTGGATGAATTTTATCAGAAGCATGTTGACCTTCACGGATTTTCTATAATTGGATCTGCAAAAGTTTCGAGCTATGCTTTAAAAGAAGCTGCTTTTCTGATCATAAAGATGGTTGGAAAAAGAAACGATTTACTTTCAATGCTGAATCGAAACAAAGCACGCTATGTGGTGATGGCCAGAGATGAATTTACTACAGACATTCCCGAACACTCGGACCTCAAACCCTCCCAATATTGGGATCATAGAGCTCGTGGGTTAGGTGCTACCTTTGCCCGGCCTGCTGTGACATGCGGAGAGGAAAACCTTCTTGGTATCAAAGGGGATCCCTACGCAAAGGAAAATATTTTGATTCACGAATTTGCCCATGCCCTACACCAAATGGCACTGATACAATTAAATCCAAATTTTCAAAATGAAATTGAAAGATGTTACAGAAATGCAATCGAAAGAAAAATATGGGATGGCACTTATGCTTCCACTAATGTCAATGAATATTGGGCAGAGGGAGTGCAATCATGGTTTAACACAAACCGTGAAAATGACCGGGAACACGGATTTATTAACACAAGAAAAGAACTCAAAAAAGCAGATCCCCCACTCGCCCAACTAATTAAAGAAACCCTTGGTGATTCAGAATGGAGGTATCAATTACCTCTAAAACGTGATCATGTCTCATCTCATTTATTAGGCTTCAATTATAAAGAAGAAAAACCATTTGCATGGCCAAACAATTTAATAATTTGGAAAAAAGAATTTGAATCAGGTGTAATCAGTTTGGCCCCCAAAGGAAGTCCGAAAATAAAACCACTACCTAACAAAACAAATGAAAAAACAAAATCTCAGTTCTCAAATAAAAGAAATCAGCTATTTTTGCGTAACCTTTCATCTAAAACAATTTTCCTAGAATGGATCGATTTTGAAGGAAACCCTAGGCAAAGAAGAACTTTGCGTCCCAAAGATCATTATGAAATTAATTCTTTTGTAAGCCACGCTTGGCAAATTATCGATCGTGCTTCCAACAAAAGAATTCTTAAATTCATATTGCCCAAAAACAAAACTTCCCAATTTACATTCTTAAATTCCCACTACAAATAAAGCAGATCCATTTTAACGATAGAAATTGTCAACAATTTCAAATTGACGAGTTTTCTGATATAACATTAGGTGAATTTGCATGGTAAAGGAATCTATTAAAAGAGATTACACTCGGGAGGAGATTTGCGATATTCTAAGGTCGGATTTAATTGCCGGTAAATACCGTTACGATCAACCATTGCGTGAAATTTCCCTTGCCAAACGCTTCGGCGTAAGTCGAGGTCCAATAAGAGACGCTTTTCTAAAGCTTACACAGGAAGGTTCATTAGTATACGAAACCAATCGCGGAGTTCGCGTTCATTCAGCAATCGCAGATGAGGAACGGAAAATAATGATGAACATGCGATTAGAATTAGAAAAATACTGTGTTTCTAAATATATTGAAGAAGCAAACCATAAAGATCATGGGGAATTAGAAATTTTGCTCGAGCAATTCAAGAATGCCTGTCTAAGAGAATCCTTGCCCGAAGTCGCGGAAAGAGACTTGGCTCTCCACAGACACTGGGTCACTCGGGTTTCTAAAAACCTCGAACTGATTTGGCTTGGACTCGCGGTTCGTATTTCAATGAAATATTCCCGTTTGGAGAACTTTGAAGAATCAATCGGAGAGCACGAGAGGATTGTTGAAGCGATCCTCGTAAAAAATAAAGATGGGGCCCTTAAGGCACTTGCTTTAAATGTAATTTAAATTCTCTACCCAATCGACTGTGTCTACCACTCGATCAAGTTTGTTATCACTGTTAATTTATTTAGCTTTTTTTACAAAAATTGATGCAAATATGGGTGAAAGGATTTTTTCGCTCAAGGTAAAGCCTATTCTGGAAAGTAAATGTCTTGCTTGTCATAGCGAAAAAGAAGGGAAAACAAAAGGGGATCTCGATCTTTCTTCCCTCGATAAAATACTTTTAGGAGGGGAAACCTCGGAAAAGGTTCTCGTGCCCGGTTATCCGGAAAAGAGCCTCATCATGACCGCAATCGAGTGGAAGGACGAAGACTACGAAATGCCCCCCAAGGAGAACGACCGGTTGACCGAAAAACAAATCCACTGGATCAGACAATGGATCAAACTAGGTGCCCCTTGGCCCGACCAAGAGACAAGCCAAAAGTACGTGCTTGAAGAGAGGGCGAAGCCCGTAACGGATGAAGGCATAATAGTCAAAACAAGTGGAGGCTTGTCCGACGATTGGACATACAGGCGCTACTCACCCGAAGACTTGTGGGCATTCCAACCCTTGACTAAACCGAAGGTACCTATCTCAGGTCTGAATCCGGTCGATTTCTTTGTCAGGGAAAAGCTCAACCGGGAAGAGATCAAGCCTGCGCCACCCAGCCATTTCCGCAACTTGGTCAAGCGGGCCTACCTTGACCTTCACGGTCTTCCACCTACCCCCTATGAAATCTACCAGTTTCGTTCAGCATGGGACAAGGATCCTCAAAAGGCATGGGTTGGATTGATCGACCAGTTACTTGAAAGTCCCCATTACGGGGAACGTTCCGCCCAACATTGGTTGGACGTTGCACGCTATGCCGATACAGCCGGACTGTCCAACGATTACGAACGCTCCAACATGTGGAGATACCGCGACTATGTAACGCGCTCTTTTAACCACGACAAACCTTACGACCAATTCATCATCGAACAAATTGCCGGAGATGAGCTCTGGGAAGAACAACCCAAGGACAAAAAAGACTCGCAACTTCTGGTGGCAAGCTCGTTCCTTCGCATGGGACCATGGGACCCGGCCATGGTTTTGAAACCCCAAGCCCGTCAATTGTACCTCGATGACGTGGTCAACTCGGTCGGGCAAACTTTCCTCAGTACGACCATGCGCTGCTTTAAGTGCCATGACCATAAATTCGACCCCCTCCCCACCCGTGATTACTACAGAATGTACGCCGCTTTTTCGGGAACCCAACTTGCGGAACGACCGGCTCCCTTTGCCAAAGAAGAAAACCTTCTTGGCCTAAACGAAGGAAAAAAAGCCACTCAAGTCATGTTCGACTTCGCGAAGAAAAAACACCACGAACTTTTGAAAAAACAGGAAGAGGCCGCCAAGAAATGGTATGCCCAGAGGGGAAAGAAATATCTCAACGAAGATAAGCGCAGAAGCTTGCCCGACGAAGAAAAGCCGCCCCGTTATGTAGGCTTAAACCCAATCGAACAAGGCAGGCTCAAGGTTCGACGCCAAGACGATTGGATTTGGAGCCGTCGGCTCGAACGCTACAAACCCCTTGTGCAATCCGTGTACAACGGTCCCGTACCCAAGTCTCTCAATGCTCGTAAAATGCGTATGCCCGGCAAGATACCCGATGGGCCGTTTCCTAAGTCTCACATTCTCCAGGGAGGTGCACTCGAAGCTCTCGGAGACCGTGTACAACCAGGCGTCCTAAGTGCCCTCGGTCTATCAAGCTCCGATAACCCCAAGGATCCTTATCTGATAACCAACGACAGCACCGGCAGACGATTGGATTTGGCCAAATGGGTTGCCCACCCGGACAACCCTCTTACCGCACGTTCAATCGTAAACCGAGTCTGGCAAAGGCATTTCGGAAAACCCCTTGCCGGCAACCCGAACAATTTTGGTGCGAAGGGAAAGAAACCCACACATCCTCGGCTTTTGGACTGGTTGGCGGCCGACTTCGTCCAGCACGGATGGAAATTCAAGCGACTCCACAAGCTGATCATGCTTTCCGAAACCTACCGCCAAGGGACGCAACACCCGGAATTCCAAAGACTCCGTAATGAAGACCCCGACAACCACCTGCTTGCCTACCGCCTGCCCCGTCGCTTGACCGCCGAGGAATTACGCGACGGCATGTTGGTAAGTACGGGAGAGCTTAACCGTCAAGTGGGTGGGCTACCGGTCATGCCGGAAATCAACATGGAAGTGGCCCTTCAGCCTCGTATGATCCAGTTCTCCCTCGCCCCCGCCTATCAACCTTCGATTCGGCCCGAACAACGAAACCGCCGTACTCTTTATGCCTATCGCGTGCGTGGACAACCAGACCCCTTTCTGGAACTCTTCAACCAGCCCAACCCCAACGACTCCTGCGAAGAAAGAGTCGCCGAGTCGGTCACTCCCCAAGCCTTCAGCCTACTCAACAGTGACTTGATGAACGACCGGGCCATCGCTCTGGCTTTGCGAGCAGTGAATGAGTTCGATGATCTTCGAATGCAAGTCAAGCGGGTGGTTCAATTGGCTTTCGGCCGAGTTCCCGCAAAGAAGGAATGGGACAGACTTGAGAAGTATGTCAAAAAGATGAGGCAGTATCATCTCGAGCACGAACCGGAAAAAACCGAGTACCCTACCTCCATTACCCGTTCCCTCGTCGAGGAGTCCACTGGCCTTCCTTTCGACTACGAGGAAATTCTTCCCGCTTTCGAAAATTACCATGCCGACAAGAAAGCCCATGAAGTAAGCCCGCAAACCAGAGCTCTCTCAGATTTGTGCCTGGTTCTCTTCAATGCCAACGAATTTATGTACGTCTACTGATATGAACATCCCATTTTACGTTCCCGAACTCAACCGCCGTGATTTCCTCTACGGACTAACCTCTTCACTCGGAGCCTTGGCCATGACCGATTTGATGGCGAAAGATTCTGCATCCTTTAGCGGCGTGAAGAAACCGATGCACGAACCCAAGGCGAAAAACGTCATCATGCTCTTCATGGAAGGCGGCCCCAGTCAGGTCGATACTTTCGACCCCAAACCAAAGCTCAACGATCTTCACAAAAAGGAATCGAAACGGCCGGGAAGCCTAGCCTCCGGATACAAATTCTATGTGGGCAGTCCTTACGGTTCGCGCAAGGTAGGGAAATCCGGTTTGGACATGAGCGATCAATGGATCCATCTGCCCAAGGTGGCCGACGAGTTGTGCAACTATCGGGGTTGTTTCGCCGAGTCTCTCAACCACCCGGAAGCTCTCTTTCACATGAACACGGGGAGTCGACTAGGAGGCGACCCCTCTCTCGGCGCTTGGGCCAACTACGGTTTGGGTTCAGTAAACAAGAACCTTCCTGGATACGTCGTTATGACGGAACTCGCTCTCCCCCAAGGCGGATCACGCAATTGGTCAAATGGATTCCTGCCCGGTCAGTACCAAGGCACCCGCCTGCGTCCGTCCGGTTCTCCGATCCTCGACCTGAACGCTCCTTCCCACAAGACAAGGCGGCATCAAAGAGAGGCTCTCGACGAACTCGCTTTCCTTAACAAGAGCCACATGGCCAAGCACCCTCAGCACGAGGAGTTGGAATCCCGCATGCAAAACTACGAATTGGCCTACCGCATGCAAATGGAAGTTCCCGGCGTGATCGGACTGGAAGGAGAGAACGATAAAACGAAGGACGCCTATGGGCTTAACCAAAAGGAAACCGCTGAATTTGGGAAACAATGCCTGATGGCCCGCAGGTTGGTTGAAAAAGGAGTACGCTTCGTGCAAATCTTCTCGGGTGGATGGGATAGTCACGACTACCTCGAACGAGCTCACGCCGCCCGCATCAAGAGCGTGGATCAACCCATGACCGCCCTGATCCAGGATTTAAAATCAAGGGGCATGCTTAAAGATACCCTTGTTCTTTGGATGGGTGAATTTGGAAGAACTCCGGATAATAACCGGAGAGGAGGAGTCTATGCCATCGGTCGTGGACACAACAACCAAGCCATGACGATCCTCATGGCAGGTGGTGGCGTCAAACCTGGCAGTATCGTCGGAGCTACCGATGAATTAGGATCGGGAGCGGTTGAAGTCGCTCATCCAATTCGCGATTTCCATGTTACCTTACTTCACCTTCTTGGACTGGATGATAACAAACTAACCTACTTTCATGGAGGCAGATACAAGCAGCTCAGTCAGTTTGGAGGACAGATCATCAAAGAGTTGATTGCCTGATTACAGAACTGATTTACACATACTCAAATCCTTTACCCGGCTAGCCGTTTAAAATTATCATGATAAAAACCTTATACATAACAACTCTTTCCCTATTTTTTCTCCATTCAAGTTGGGGAAAGAAGCCAAACATTCTCTACATCATGTCGGATGATCATGCCGCTCATGGTATATCAGCCTATGGAGGTCGTTTAGCCAAAATCGCCCCAACCCCCAACCTCGACCGCCTGGCAAAAGAAGGGGCTCTTTTTCAAAATGCCTTCTGCACTAATTCAATCTGCTCACCTTCCCGTGCCTGCGTCCTAACCGGGCAATATAATCACACAAATGGAGCGGTCGACCTCAGTGGTAAAGTACTCCCAGGAAAGCAAATGCTCGCAATTGAAATGGGCAAAGCGGGTTATGAAACAGCAATGATTGGAAAGTGGCATCTCAAAGTTGAGCCCAAGGATTTTTCTTATTACTGCGTGCTACCCGGACAAGGTAAATACCATGGTCCCTCCTTTCGAATTCGGGGAGAAAAGCCGTGGGGGAAAAATCTGATCGAATTTCCAGAAAAACACTCCACGGATGCCATCACCGACCTGACCCTTGATTGGCTTAAGAAAAGAAAGGATGATAAACCATTCTTTCTCATGCATCACTACAAGGCTCCTCATGATTACTTTGAAAATGCAGAAAGATATGAAAATTATCTTGCTGATATTGATATTCCCGAACCTCCCACTCTTTGGAAACGGGATCCCACATTCGGATCTCTCGCCACCCGCGGAGACAATGACGAGTTAATTCCCCATATCGGAACATCCATCGGAAATCGTAACCCCCGGCGATCCTACCTGCGTGATCTACCCGAGAGATTCCCTAAGGAATTTCCTGAAAACTATGATCCTAATAATTTTACCGACGAAGAAAATACTCGCCTTGCCTACAACGCCTATCTCAAAAAATTTCTTCGGTGCGTGAAAGGAATTGATGATAATCTAGGTCGCCTATTTGACCACCTTGAAGCCAGTGGCCAAATGGATAATACCTTAATTGTATATACCGCGGATCAGGGCTTCATGCTCGGCGAACATGATTATCAGGATAAACGATGGATGTACGAAGAATCCATGCGAATGCCCCTTATGGTCCGTTATCCAAAATCGATTCAGGCAGGCCAGAAATTTGATTCGATTATTGAAAATGTGGACTTCGCCCCCACCCTGCTCGACTTTGCTGGTGCGTCTATCCCCAAGCCTGTCCAAGGTCGTTCATTTAAAAGTATTCTTGAAACCGGAGAAGAAAAAAAGGAATGGAAAAAAGCCGCTTATTATCGCTACTGGATGCATATGGCTCATCATGATAATCCCGCCCACATTGGAATGAGAACCAAGCGTTATAAACTCATTTACTTTTATGGGTGTAATTATCAGGGAGAGTACCAGACACCGGCAGGATGGGAATTATACGATATGAAAAAGGATCCTCAGGAAACCAAAAATATCTACGATGATCCAAAAAACGCCAAGCTTATCAGCTCACTAAAGAATTGGATGGCAAAACTGCGAAAAAAAGTGGGAGATGATGGATCCCATTATCCAGCGTGCGAAGAAATTGTTCAGGAATTTTGGGACTACAGTGAAGCAGATCAGGAAAAAGCCCGAAAAATATCCGGGGAGTATTTATCCAGAAGAAAGGCTGAGCTTACATCAGGGTTGCTCAACCCAAAGACCTTTGGAAAACCTTGATTTAGAATACTCTAAACTATTGACTTCCCTACATGTTTGATCATTCGATTGGGGTGTTCTTGCCTATTCTTAAACACCCTCAATCAAATGAAAAATATTAATTTTCTATTCCAGCTTTCCCTTTGCATATTTTCATGCTGCCTTATTTATGGAAAAAAACAGCCAAACCTGATCGTTTATATGATCGACGATTTGGGATGGAATCAAATCAGTGCAAAGCAGGCCACCATGGGAACCCATACCGGTTCCTTCATCACCCCTAATATAGAGAACATTGCCAACCAAGGCTTGAGCTTTACTTATGCCTACACCCAACCCAATTGTGCACCCTCTCGTGCAGCCATGCTGTCGGGACAATATCCTGCCCGGGTAAACAACAGCGTGTATGTTGTCGGGAGCCTAAACCGAAACAAAAAACCGGGTATCACCAAGGAAGAAGCCAATTTCACCGGCCCAAATCAAAGTGAAGATGTTGCCTCCTCAGCTATTACTATTGCTGAGGCTCTTAAAAAAAATGGATACAATACTGCCCATATTGGGAAATACCATGTGGGTGGTCACGGCACGGATAAAACAATGCCTGAAAATCAGGGCTTTGATATCAATATTGGAGGATATTCGCAAGGTCATCAACCCACCTGCTTTTCCAAAAAGATTAATGATTCTTGGCAATTCGCAAGACTTGGGCAGGGAGACTTCGACCGCTTTGCCAAACCCTACACGGAAGCGTATGTAGAAAAATACAGTATTCCCAATAGTCAGATCGGAAAACCCAAGCATGTATGTGATGCCCTTGCCGATGCAATGGAAGAAACGGTCGATACGCTGTCTGCCAAAAATAAACCATTCTATTTACAACTCCATGCCTACGCGGTTCATGGACCCGTACAGTCCAGACCGGACCTCAAAGAAGCCGCACAAAAACGTCTGGATGCAAAGAATTCTAGAAAGGCTAATTTAGCTGGTTTCATATCGGGAATGGATGCGGTCCTTGGAAGACTCCTTGATTCAATCGAAGACCCAAATGGGGATGGGGATAAAGGCGATAGCATCGCTCAGGACACCCTGATCATTTTCACCTCAGACAATGGAGGTACCCATGGTGACAACCTTCCTTTACGTGGAGTGAAAGGAATGTTTACCGAAGGTGGCATACGTATTCCTCTGATTGCCTATTGGCCTGGTATCATTCCAGCAAACACGGTTAGCGACAGGATGGTTCACGGAATCGACTTTTACCCCACTCTCCTTGAACTTGCAGGAAATACATGGCTTCCACCCGCTAAAAAGCATCCATTAGATGGAGAATCTTTTGCTAAATTTCTTCGTAACCCAAAACTTTCAGATAAACGATCTCCCATCTTTTATTTGTTTCCCGGATACATGGATGTAAGGGCCCAGCCATGTGTTGTCGTTATTGATGAAATCGAGAATAAACGCTACAAGCTACTTTATTACTACGAAGCAAATTCGTGGGAACTTTATAACCTTACGGATGATATTGGAGAAGACAGAAACATAATCAAAAAGCATCCAAAGATCGCCTCCAACCTATCGAATAAAATTCAAGACTGGCTCGGGCAGAAGCATCCAACCTGGAAACCAAAATTCCCACTTTCTAAAAAAGACGGTAAACCGGTTCTTCCCAAGTTCCTGTAAGCAAAAATTTTTCCTGTTAAATTAGTAATGCAACAGGAGATTGATTATATGAACAAAATAAACTTCATAATTCTTCTGCTTGTTGCGATGGTGTCCACAAGCACAGCTGAAGATCGTCCCAATATTCTCTGGTTTGTAATTGATGATATGTCCGCCAATTTCTCCTGCTATGGAGAAAAAGCGATCGAAACCCCCAATGTGGATAAACTGGCAGAACAGGGTGTTCTTTTTACCAAAGCCTATGCCACCTCCCCCGTATGCTCCACTTTTCGATCCTCTCTGATTACCGGAATGTATCAAAATTCAATCGGGGCTCATCATCACAGGAGTGGCAGAGGAAAAAATAACATTCAACTACCTGATGGAGTGAGACCCATTCCTGCAATTTTTCAAGAAGCAGGATATTTTACATGCATTGGCAGTGGACTGAAAAATTTCGATTTCAGAAGCCTGCCCTCGAAAACCGGAAGAAAGGGAAAGACAGACTATAATTTCGATTGGGATACTAAGATATATGACAGTCATGACTGGTCGAAAAGGAATGGTAATCAGCCCTTTTTCATGCAGGTCCAATTACACGGGGGGAAAATACGGGGAGCCGCCGAAAAACACTATGAAATTCTTGAAAAAAGAATGATAAACCAATTTGGACTTCAACCCACTTCCCACGATTTGGTTGAACTGCCACCCTATTATCCAAATGATTCTGTTTTCCTCAGAGACTGGGCAACTTATCTCGATACAGTTAGAATAACCGACTGGCATGTTGGCCAAGTGATCGAAAGGCTCAAAAGAGAAGGTATTATCGAGAATACCTTGATCATATTTTTCACAGACCATGGCATAAGCCATGCACGCGGGAAACAATTTCTCTACGACGAAGGTACTCACATTCCACTTGTGATAAAAGGGCCAGGCGCCCCGAAAGGGAAAAAAAGGAACGATTTGATTGAGCATATTGATATTGCTGCGCTTTCGCTAGCAGCAGCTGGAATTAAAATACCCGCGAAAATGGAAGGCCAAGATATTCTTTCATCAAAGCAACAGCCAAAAAAATTCATCTTTGCCGCCCGTGACCGTTGTGGAGAAGCTGCGGATCAAATTCGTTCGGTGCGTTGCAAAGATTTCCTCTATATAAAAAACTTTTTTCCAGAAAGACCCCATCTCATGCCGAGTAATTATAAGGACTCTAAATTAATCATTAAGCGACTTCGTGACCTTCATGCTAAAGGAAAAACAAATACCCTGACCAATAAACTATTGTTCTCCCCTACCCGTCCAAGAGAAGAACTTTATCTTTACAATCATGATCAATGGCAGATCAAGAATCTAGCGGAAAACAAAAAGTACGAAAAAACACTTACCGAACTAAGAAAAAACCTCGCACAATGGATCATACAAACTGGAGATCCCGGACCTGAAACACTCGATGTTTATATTCTTGAAACTGAAGATCAAATGAGTTCAACCGGAAACAAGGTTTCGAGAGAAAATTACCGAAAGAATTCTGAAATTTATAAAAAATGGTTTAAAGATGGAAAATAGCTCAAATCTT
>CAJQKB010000036.1 GCA_905478775.1 uncultured Opitutales bacterium
TTTCGCTGCGCATATTCATTAATCCAATGCCCGTGCCCACAACCAATCTCTAAATCAATTGAGTGCTTATTCGTTGAATTGATAAGCGGAGTAATCTGGTTGGAGAAAAACTGCCTTACCCTACCCTCTCGCTCCTTTTGGAGGGAAAAAGTTTTAAGAAAGTAGTCCATTTTGAATCAATTAGTATTTGATTTAGCTAAGAGTATCATTAATACACTAATATCAGAAGGATTAACGCCAGATATCCTGTTCGCCTGGGCAAGTGTCTCAGGCTTGATCACAGAAAGCTTTTCAGCACTTTCTTTTCGTAGCCCAGGAATGTCTTCGTAACTGAAACTCTTAGGGATTTTGATACGTTCTGAATCCTTCATTCTATCAATATTTTTTAATTCACGTAACAAATAACCTTCATATTTAACTCGGTAAAGAATTTCAGATCTGGTCTCTTTGTGTAGTTTTCTAAAATCCTCAGGCAGTACCATTTCGTTTTCCCCTCTTTTAACTAAATCTGCGTAGGTGTCATTTGCGTATACCTTTTCTGTTCTCATCCGCAAAACCCATTCATTAATTAGTTTAGCTTTTGAAACTATAGCCTGTTTTCTCTCTCGTGAGACTAAATTAATAATTTGTAGTTTTGGTAGATATCTTAATTCAGAACTAGTATGATTAAAGAGTAATCTATATTCTGCACGGCTTGTAAACATACGATATGGCTCTGTTGTTCCTTTAGTAACCAAATCATCAATGAGCACTCCAATATAACCCTCATCTCTACCAAATATTATAGGATTCTGATCCAATGCTTTTCTTGCGCTATTTATTCCTGCAACGAGCCCTTGTGCGGCAGCTTCTTCGTAGCCCGATGTGCCGTTGATCTGACCCGCAAAAAATAAAGATTCGATCTTTAAAGACTCAAGGGATCTTGTAAGTTGGGTTGGATTTGCATAATCATATTCAACCGCATACGCAGGCCGGATTATAATCGCTTGTTCAAGACCAGGTATAGATTGAACCACATCTTTTTGTACATCAAAAGGTAAACTAGTCGAAAGCCCATTTACATACCATTCATCGGTATTGATTCCTTCTGGCTCAAGATAGATTCGATGACCTTCTTTCTCTCCAAATCTAACAATTTTATCTTCGACACTAGGACAATATCTTGGACCTGTCCCTGATATGTCACCTTTATATAAAGGTGATAAGTGAAGATTCTTATTTATTATCTCAGCCGTTTGAGATGTGGTTCGTGTAGTAAAGCATTGAACAGTGGGAAGCGGTTGGGATTGTTCCACGTGGAACCATCTTCCTTTTTGTTCCACGTGGAACATTTCTTGGTTGCGGGTATCATAAAAGGCAAACTTAGTAGGCTCTTTGTCACCATACTGTGTTTCTGTTTTTTCAAAATTAATGGAGCGGCCAAGTAGGCGTGGAGGAGTGCCGGTTTTAAATCGATTGAGTTCTATTCCGTATTCTGTAAAGTCAGCAGATAATCCCTTTGCTACATGATCGCCAAGTCTTCCGCCCTCCGCTTTTTCTTTACCAACGTGCATCAGTGCACGTAAGAATGTGCCGGTTGTAACAACGATTGATTTTCCGTAGAAGTTTATGCCCAGGGTTGTTTTGACGCCAACACATTTATCTTTCTTAATAATTAAGCCATCTACTATACTTTGAAATGTTGTAATGTTCTCATTTAATTCGAGAACATGTTTCATTCTAAGCTGGTACGCTTTTTTATCACACTGCGCTCGAGGTGCTTGAACAGCCGGTCCCTTTGAGGAGTTAAGTAATTTGAATTGAATTGCTGATAGATCAGTGTTCAGAGCCATTTCTCCGCCTAAGGCGTCAATTTCTCTAACAATTTGTCCTTTAGCTTGGCCCCCAATTGCTGGATTACAACTCATTTGAGCAACAGTATCGAGGTTGCCCGTCAAAATAAGAACTTCAGCCCCACACCTAGATGCTGCCAAAGCTGCCTCGCAACCAGCATGCCCTGCACCGCAAACAATTACATCATAGGGATTTAGCTCATCTGTTTTTAATCCCGTATTCATTTTCCAATACAAAAATTTTTAAACAACTGGTCTAGCATATCTTCATTATCTGTGCGTCCGATAATACTGTTAATACACTCGATTGATAATTTTAATTCCTGTAATATGATTTCTTCATTAATGGAAGATGAAATGAGAGATACTACTTCATCTAAATGGGCTAGTGCATCTACAAGATGATTAGACTGTCTTTTATTAACCAAGATATCACTTGATGGGTTTATTTTAAACTGATCCGATAACACTTTCTCTATTTCGGATATAATATTTTCTGAACAACCATCTTCTATCATTGAAGTCGTGATTACTTTTGAGTTTCGAGGATAATTGCTGGAGGATATCTCGCGTTTTAGGTCATTTTTATTTTCTACAACTATTATCGCTTTCGATTTAATTTCTTTCCGGATGCTATTATAAAATTCGGTAGGGTAGGGGAGTGAAGAATCAAATACTAACAGAACAATAGCCGAATCATCTATAAGACGAATAGAATTTTGTATCCCCAGTTGTTCAACCTCAGAGGTTGTTTTACGGATCCCTGCAGTGTCAAATAATTCAACTTTATAGCCTCCTATATTTAATTCCTTTGATAGATAATCTCTTGTTGTCCCTGAGTCTTTACTTACCAGTGCACGATTTTCGTGAACAAGATTATTAAACAATGTACTTTTACCTACATTGGGAGGACCAATCAGTGAAATTTTAATACCCTGAGACAATGTTGACTTTATATTCGTCGAGTTAATTAGTTGAGTAATTGCAGATTTAAGTGGCTTTACAATTGTCAATATTTCACCAACATTTTTTTCTTTAATTTCATCTTCAGGAAAATCTATACTTGCTTCGAATTGTGCCTGTAAATTAATTATCCCAGACTGAATAACATGAAGACGTTTACTTAAGCTTCCTCTCAATTGATGATTGGCAATTTCAATCTCAATTTCACTAGAGGCTGAAATTAACTCCGCAACTGCTTCAGCTTGGGAAAGGTCTATTTTCCCATTTAAGAATGCCCTTTTTGTGTATTCTCCAGGTTCAGCAAGTCTGCATTTTCTTTTAATCAGGTCATCTAAAATCTGATTAGCAATCAATGGGTTTCCATGAAAAGTAAGTTCTAGTGTTTGTTCTCCAGTGTATGATTTACCATTTTCAAAGAATGTAAGTAAAACTTGATCAACGGTTTTACCTTTTATGGACAAATAGTTTCTTACAGTTGCTGTCCTTGGGGTAGGGGTTGTAATGTTAAATATATCCTTGCAAAGAGTTTTACATAACTTACCGCTTACTCTAATCACCCCCAATGCAGACTCTCCTGCGATGGTAGCAAGAGATACAATCGTATCACCTTCTCTCACAGTTATTTATGGAATTAGTCAGAGTCCTCGTCGTTGTTCTGTGCTAGGACAGAACCGACGGTGACTTCAACTTTTTCTAAGATCGCGGCTGTGATTTCAGCCATCAATTTTTCATCTTCTGCAAGAGTTTGTTTTGCAGCTTCACGACCTTGCCCTATCAAGTCACCTTTGTAGGAAATCCAGGCTCCTTTTTTCGTCAAAATTTCATGTTCAATCCCAAGATCTAATACGGAACCTGTTCGGGAAATACCCTCGCTGTACATGATATCAAATTCACATGCTGTAAAGGGTGGAGCAACTTTGTTTTTAACAATTTTTACCCGCGTCCTGTTTCCTACTACTGTTCCATTAGATTCCTTGATCTGCCCAATTCTTCGAATGTCCATTCTGATAGAACAGAAGAATTTTAATGCTCTTCCACCGGGTGTAGTCTCCGGACTGCCAAACATTACGCCTATTTTTTCCCGAATTTGGTTTGTAAAAATACAAACACAGTTGGTTTTAGAAATTGCTGCGGTGAGCCGTCTCATTGCTTGACTCATCATACGAGCCTGTAGACCGACTGTAGCATCCCCCATTTGCCCATCTAGTTCCTGTCTTGATACTAATGCTGCTACTGAGTCTAAGACAACAACATCAATTGCCCCTGACCGAATGAGTGTTTCAGTAATATTGAGTGCGTCTTCACCACTTTCTGGTTGTGAAACCATAAGGTTATCGAGGTCCACACCGACTATTTTAGCGTATCTAGGGTCTAATGCATGTTCTACATCAACAAATACAGCATTTCCTCCATTTCTTTGCGCTTCTGCGATCACACTTAAACAAAAGGTTGTTTTACCGGATGATTCAGGACCATATATTTCCACAATCCTACCTCTGGGTAAGCCGCCAGCACCTAACGATAGATCAACAGCCAATGATCCAGTTGAGATAACCGACACATTCATTTTAGTTGCGTCCCCAAGTCTCATTAGGGCACCTTCTCCAAATTTTTTATTAATTCCCTGAAATGCTAAATCAAGGTCTGGGTTTTTGTCTTTTCGTTTATCGGTAGTGTTTTTAGCCATTTTAAATATATGTATATAATCACAATGATTTTTCAAGAGATAGAATCAAGCAGTTTAAGTAAATTTGTTTATATTTCTTATTGTTTAGTTACTATGCACGAATTTCTTATCAATAATTATGATCGAGTCTGTTCCTATATTTTGCTTCTTCTTTAAGAATGGAAAAGAGGGCAGGGCACGGTTATTCCAAAATATGGTCCCTCACTACAAAAACCAAAGCATGTAAATGAAATATTCGCACATAATTTGGGATTGGAATGGAACAATAATCGACGATGCCCGTCTTTGCGTAGATTTAGTTAATGAACTCTTAGATGAATTTAATTTAGAGCGAGTTACAATTGCGTATTACTTAAATAACTTCAGTTTTCCTGTTAAATCTTACTACGCAAGCCTCGGTTTACCTATTGACTCAAAGAACTATAAGGCTCTGTCGGAAAAGTTTATAATTAATTATCGGAAAAGTTTTGCGAATTGCAAGTTACAGAAGGGTGCAAGGAATTGCTTTCAATACTTCCAAAGAAATTCAATAAAACAAAGTGTTCTTTCAGCTGGAAATCAAAAAGATCTGAATGACTTTATATCTTTTCATAATCTTTCTCTATTCTTTGATTTCGCAAGCGGTGTGGATGATGTGTTTGCTCAAGGGAAAGCGGAACTTGCGAAACATCATTTTAATAAAATTGGTTTACCGGCATCTGAAGTTTTACTCGTTGGGGATACATTACATGATGCTGAGGTAGCAGGTGAATTAGGTCTAAATTGTATATTATTTAGCGGAGGACATAATTCAAAAGAATTACTTTTGAAACCTTCATATCCTGTAATAGAATCTTTGGAGGAATTAAGTAATTGGGTTCAAGATTGACCCCAATTTTACTTAGTATATCAATTCTACATTCATGAATCGTGTATTTATCAAGACATACGGCTGCCAAATGAATGAAAGGGATTCTGAAGCTGTGGCGTTCAAGTTGAAAGCTAGAGGATATGAAATCGTTTCAGACGAGGCAATTGCTGACGTTGTTTTGCTTAATACATGCAGTGTTAGGGATCAGGCAGAACAAAAAGCAATCGGAAAAGCAGGCCACCTTGCTCATCGTAAGAAAAAAAATCAAAAATTTATTTTTGGAGTTATGGGATGTATGGCACAAAATAGGGGAGAGGAGTTGTTTGATATACTTCCTGACCTCGATTTGGTTGTGGGTACGCAAAAATTTCATCGTATCCCGGAATATTTAGACAAAATTACTGGAAAAACTGAACCAAAGACTACAAATATTATTGATTTAGAAGACGAGGAGTTTTCGCAGGAAGAAATTCGAGATCATTTATATACTTCTCAAAATAAAGTGACCGCGTTTGTATCAATCATGCAAGGTTGCAATATGAACTGTACTTTCTGCATTGTTCCAAAAACAAGAGGTAAAGAGAGATATAGGAGCATCGCAAGTATTACGAAAGAGGTACAGGAACTAGTTGACCGAGGTGTTCGGGAAGTTACATTACTTGGTCAAATTGTGAATGCATATGGTCGAGGTTCTTTACCTCGTATCGATAATAAATCTCCTTTTGTTCAATTGCTTGAAAAATTAAATGAAATTGAAGGCTTGTATCGTATTCGTTTCACTTCACCACATCCAACCAGTTTTGGGGATGATTTAATCGAATGTTTTGCTCGTTTATCAAAACTATGTGAGCATGCACATTTACCTATGCAAAGTGGTTCAGATAGAATTTTAAAACTGATGAATCGTCCCTATACTAGGAAAAAATTTTTAGCCATTACAAAAAAATTACGAAATGCACATTCCAAAATGAGAATTAGTACAGATGTGATTTTGGGTTTTCCGGGTGAAAGTGACGAAGATTATGCTTTAACCAAGTCGGCTTTTATAGAAGCAACTTTTGAAATGGCTTATATTTTTAAGTACAGCGAAAGATCAGGAACTCCTGCAGTAGAATTATCCGATTCTGTCCCAAAGGATGTAAAAGAAATGCGCAACCAAGATTTACTTACACAGCTTGAAAAACAATCGTATGTTTCCAACTCTAGTAGTGTAGGAAAACGATATGAAGTTCTTGTAGAGGGAAAAGCCAAAAGAGGAAAAGATATGCTAATCGGTAGAACAAGGTGTAACCGAAGAGTTGTATTTGAGGGGAATCAGGTATTGGCAGGTGAGTTATTAGATATTGAAATTAAGGATGTGAGTGCGACTACTCTAATCGGGGAAAATAACCAATGAATTTATATTATTATACTTTAACAACAGCATCCTTATTAGGTGTTATGGGTTTATTTATTTTCAGTAAACCAAAAATTGCATTGGGGAATATTAGTGATTTAATCAGGTCTAAAAAAGCAGCGATCTTTTTTCTCGTTATTGGACTAGTCTGGTTTTTATATGAACATGTCCAAAATTTGGGGGATGCAGATTTTGGTGAATACAAATATATTATAGGGTTTATAGCCGCAGGTGTTGCGATTTCCTCGTATTTCTTTATCAGTGACTTTCTGTCTGTGCGAGCATTCTGTATTCTTGCCTTATTGTATTCTAGGGAAGTACTTGACTCTGCATTTTTACAAGAACCTCAATCGAGGCTCTTTTTAGTTTCTGCAATCTACTGTATTATAATTCTTTCACTCTATTTTGGTGCATGGCCCTACCGAGCAAGAGATCTAATTAAATGGTTCGATTTCAGTTTAAAAAGAACAACAATATTAGGTGCGATTTTAGTGATTTATGCCGTACTATTATTTGTAGTTTCGTTTAGTTATTGATCTATTTCATTAATGAATAGTATTGCCTTAGTAATTTCAGGACCTGCGGGTGTAGGAAAGACAACTTTGTGCGATAGATTACTATCAGACTTTGAGACTCAATTAACCCGGGTTATTACTGTAACAACAAGACATCCAAGAGAAGGAGAAGCAGACGGTAAAGATTATCTTTTTATTACAAAATTGGAATTCGAAGATCTAATTGAAGTGGATGCTTTTATTGAATATGCTCAAATCCATGATAATTACTATGGTAGTTTAAAGAAAACATTTCTTGAACTTTTTCAAAAAGATCAGGATGTTTTATTGAATATCGATGTACAAGGAACCACATCTCTAAAAAACCTAGAAAGTAGTTATCCATTTCTCAAAAATCGGGTAATTAGTGTTTTTGTGATGCCTAAATCGTTAAACGAATTAAGAGATAGATTAAAAACGAGAAATTTGGATACGACTGAGGAAATTGAAAAACGATTAACGACTGCAGCTAACGAGATTAAGTCTAACGGAATTTTTGATTACACTATAGAATCAAGTACTAAGGACGAAGACTATAAAAGGTTGGTCGAGATTTATAAATTACATTCACAAAATTTGTAAGTTCTTCTTTTATTAAACCTGAACCTCAGGACGATTTGGGTGGAGCCAATCGAGGTGAAAGAATTTACCCCGTTCTTCATCTGTTCTTTCATAGGTATGTGCACCAAAATAATCCCGTTGTGCTTGAAGTAGGTTTTGAGGAAGTCGCTCAGACCTGTAACTATCGTAATAGGAAAGAGCGGATGAAAAAGTAGGCACAGGGATTCCAGATTCAACAGCAAGGCTAATCACTTTCCTCCAGTTGGGTTGATAAATACTTAAGCATTCCTTGAAGTAATTATCTAAAAGGAGGTTAGCTAAAGTCGGTTCTTTTTCATATGCCTCAGTAATCTTCTGTAAAAATGCGGCTCTAATTATACATCCCCCTCTCCATATTTTAGCTATCTCACCAAAGTTGAGATCCCAGTTGTATTCTTTCTGAGCTTCTCGCATAAGTTGAAAACCTTGGGCGTAGGAGCAAATTTTCGAGCAGTAAAGAGCGTCTCTAATCGCGGATACGATAACTTGTTTATTATCAGATTTAATCTTAACGATTGGTCCAGTTAAGATCTTAGATGCAGCGGTCCTTTCATCCTTAATTGCACTAAGGCATCGTGCGAAAACTGCTTCTGAAACAGTTGGTGCTGGTACTCCCATATCTAGAGCATTAACTGATGTCCATTTCCCTGTTCCTTTTTGTCCTGCTGTGTCCATGACAATATCAACGAATGGATTATCCGTGCGGGGATCTTTTTGTTTGAGAATATCGCCAGTTATTTCAATGAGGAATGAATCGAGTTCTCCCTTGTTCCATTCGTTAAAAATATCACCAATTTCACAGGGAGTTAAATCCACAATCGAAGACATTAAATGGTACGCTTCGCAAATCATTTGCATATCACCATACTCGATACCGTTATGAACCATTTTAACATAGTGACCCGCTCCATCATTCCCAATATAGGCGGAGCAAGGTACACCACCTTGGATTGGCTTTCCAGGAAGTGCGCCTTCTAAAGGTTTTCCGTCATCAGGGTTTACTTTTGCGGATATTGAGTCCCAAATTGGCTTTATTAAATTCCATGCCTCTTGGGATCCTCCAGGCATCAAGGATGGTCCAAACCGTGCTCCCTCTTCGCCCCCGCTCACTCCCGATCCAACAAAGAAAATATTCTTTTCCTTAAGCATTTTTTCTCGTTCGATAGTATCTGTCCATTTCGCATTTCCACCATCAATAATAACATCACCCTTTTGAAGGAGTGGGACAAGAGATTCAATAACAGAATCAGTCGGACGACCTGCTTGAACCATGATGATAATCTTCTTGGGACTTTGGAGAGAATTTACAAAAGACTCAATATTTTCGTAACCGGATAAATTGGGAAGATTCTTTCCATTTTTATCTAAAAAACTTTCTGTTTTAGAAAAAGTCCTGTTATACACAGAAATTTTATAGTCATGGTCCGCGATGTTAAGAGCCAAATTTTGCCCCATCACTGCGAGTCCAATAAGTCCAATATTTGAAGTTGAATCTGTCATTTATATTTCAATAAACTTCTATCCCGTAGATCGCGAGAAAAAACAAAAATTAACGGACCGAAAAATCTATCTTTTGGGGTCTAATTTTATATTGGCGATGCGACCGGGAATTTATCTTTAAATGGAAGTGATTCTTCTTCTACAGCATCTGGATTTGAAAAAATTCGCGTTGGATTTGTGTAAAGTGGATTTATGTTAAATTTTCTCATTAAAAAGAGCATATCTTGTGAGCTTGTTTGAATGGTTTTAACTGCCATTGAGCTATTAGCTTTTACAGCAGCTTCGTCGTTTGTTTTCTTGATAGCAGATTTGATCGCCATTGATGATTTAATTTCAACTATATCAGCAATCGCACTGTCATAACCTAATGCAAGCGAGGCACCCACCGTTGCGCCTTCCGTAGTTCCTTGGTAAATCGCCTGTTTAATAATGAGCCCATCTTCTCCTGATTCTATTCCACCTGTAATTGCGCCATAAGTGGAACCGTAGCTTACGGCTTCTGCGGCAGCAATTGTTTCGAAGTCATATGTCCTTTTATCTGGCATGGAATCGTTCTTAAGACCAACAACTTGAAATAATGCACCATGAGCGGCACCATGTGCTAATGCTCTTGCAATTTCGATCTCAAATTCCTCTGTAACCCCCTTTGGCTTATCAATTAAGGATAAGTTCTTGGCTGTTATTCCACCCGTTGTTGCTCCTTGTGCTGATTGGCTAATAATGGGTTGTAATAATGTGGGATAATAAACTGCTAAACCAGTATTTCCAATTAACGAACCTAGGGCAGATCCACTAGCAATATCAAGAATTTCTCTTCGTGAAGTTTTATCATTAGTATCTTCAACAGTGGGGTCGTTTTCAATATACTGGCTTGCGGCATTAATTGCACCATATGCACTTCCTTTGGAGGAAGCCTTCGCTAAATTGTTTCGATTGTAAAGTTCCCAACCATCTTCAAATTCCCACGATTTATCTAATACGCTTGCCATCTGTGCTCCCATTGCAGATCCAAATGATGCTGATTCTGCTAGCCGATGTAACAAGTGACCATTTTGTTGAGCAATAGATGAAATTATTATTTGAGACGAAATTGCTTGAGAAATTGATTCCGCCGCAATTTCTGCAAGCATCAGTTCCCTGTACTCTTCAGTGGAAGCACTGTTGTAAACTGCACTAAGTGTAAGACCAGTGGAAAGAGCTTTCGTTACCTCGTATGTAAATAAGCTATTATCGCCTTCCAATGAAGAAAGGTATTCAACCGCTCCAGATATCGTAGACTCTCCCAGGACTTGTGAATAAACTTGGATGTTTTCTGCAGACAGTGGGGTGGAATCATTGGCAAAAAAACCATCCGCAAGTCCTTTGGCTGTAAATTCCAGCAATCGAGTTTTTTCAGTATCAAACTTCATGAATGATGCGGTTCCATCGAATGACATTTCCTGACTTGCTACTTCCCTGGAGGGATCTACGGGAGTAATGCTAGGTAGTAAGCCATTTGACTTAATTGTGGAATCATTAATTATCTGTAACACGGTTGAAGTAGTTGCTTTTGATGCCAGTTTTTTTAATTCGTTCTTATCTGCCGTTATGTTAGCTTCGGAAATCGACTCCATGAGGGTAATCGATAATTCTTTTGCCCAAGTTGGAATGTTTCCTCCCCAGGAATCAACTTTAACTGGAATTAAATTTTTGAAGACAATTCCAGGTAAATTGGGGATTACTTCCAATAAGTCGCTGCCTGTTGATTCGCTTGAATTAAGAAACGCAATTACACTAGATTTAATTCCTGCTAGTAAATCTTGGTCAGATAAATTGAAATTTTCTTTATTATTTGAAAGATAGTTTATTGAGTATTCTACCGCTTCCAACAGATTCTCGTTAGGAAAACTAGAAAAAGTACTGGTTAATGAACTAGTCAGTGGATCGATTTCGGGAAGTGATGATCTGTTTAAATCAATGATTCCCTGAATAGAAGTACCGGCATTCACACTCAAACGTCTTTGATTTGTATTTCGAATGTTGTCGGTAGAACTGGGGAATTCCTGCAGATTAATTAAGATTGCAGATTCCACTAGTGCTTTGTCGATAGTTGCCCCTGTGCAAATGTTTCCACAGTAAAACAATGAAAAGAATAACAGATTTATGGAGCAGTAGGATCTTCTATACATAAATGAGAGGGGGAATTTAAAATACTGCTAAATATTGTGAAGTTCAACCCTAATGCAATTTAAATTTCTTTTGGGATAAGTAAGAATATTTTGCCGCTAATCCGATTACAGTAGAAAAGATCAATAAGCAAGCGGGTGTTTGAGAAGGAAAATCAACTATTGAATAAGCTAAAAAAACAACAGCACTAATTATCAAAGTTTTTGAAATTATCGATGGTGATTTTGAAAAAATAAAAAATAATTTTAATAAATAAGGTAAAGATATTAAAAACCCTACTAATCCAAACTCCGATATTTTTTCTAACCAATCATTGTGACCATATTTTATTAAAGGGGTGAACCGATGATGGGCATTGGATAGAACGATCGATCGCATAGCACGAACTTCACTAGATTGGTAAATTGGATTAACAGCACTGTAAGAGTTGAATCCAAAGCCAAAAATTGGTTTTTGTGAAATTTGATTACATAGATCTTTCCATAATAAAATTCTTAATGGTGATTCTCCGTGCTTTAAGCCATTCACTTGTGTTTTTAAATTAGTAATCATCTCAGTTTGTGAAGCCCGATGTAACTTATTTACAAATAGAAAAAGTAGACAAATGATCACTGTACTACTGGTGGTGTATAAAAACCAAGTCTTGAGCCTTTTAATTTTCCGAGATCTGAGAACAAATAAAATTACAATAAAAATGGAAAGCACTAATAATAATGAACCCGATCGCGACCCAGAAAGTGGAATTGAAACAATGGTAAAGCATAAGCTTAAAAATAACAGTATAGTTTGAATGTTTCGCAGACATTCACTTCCGTATTTTCTCCAATTATGGATCAATAAAGCAAATGTTATATAAACACTAACAAGAGCAAATGCACACCAATGATTTTTGTAGGTAAAGGTAGAAAAATAATATCTTGGCTCTGGGGCATCCCAAATACCGAGAATTTCTAAAATAGTATCGGAAGGAATATAGTTAATCTTTTGCCAAATTCCAACCATGGCAAGTAATCCAGTATTGAGAGAAAACATTAGTAATATTCTTCTAATAATTATTCTTTTATTACATAAGTAAAAAAATAGTAAGCCCATGGAAAGTTGGCAAACCTTATGTATAAAATGAAGATAGGTGCTTTTGTCACTAATTGCTAAAGTAGGTAGAAATAAGTGGGGAGATAGTGTAATTAAATTCTCGTACTTAATAATTAACTTTGCCGAGGAAGTAATGCTATTCGGAAACTTATCAAAGTAGCGATTTTTAAAATCAAAAAACACAGTATGTGATAGGGAAGGATTCGTTTTTGAAAGAACCATTATATTTTTGAAAGATTCCGACACCATGACAATTTTTTCGATATCGGTCTCTTGTGCTAGTGAGTTTTCGATTTCTAATTTTGCCCAGTCTTTATTTTCAAGAACTTGATAGGTCGGATTATGGTAAGAAATTAAAAATTGGATTATTATTAATGCTATTGGGACAAAACTTACTAGTGAATGACTCAGTGATTTATTTCGTACTAATAAAAAAATAAAAGAAAGTGTTACCGTGGCATCTACAGCAAACAATATCCAATCACCTGCAAGCCCCGCTTTTGCCCAGGAGGCTAAAAGTAAAATACAAGTAAGGAGATGTAATAGGGATTTATTCAAACCGAAATATAATTTTTATGGAGTCGGAATTTAAGCACGAATATATTGACAAAGGTTTAATAATTTATTGTCATGAAAGTGTACTCGTACTCCGTTTTGCGCAATTCAAAATACTTCAAGATCACAATCCAGTTAGTAATATTATTTACTACGACATGTGATAATTTATTTGCCTTGATTGAAGGTGACTTTGGGAAAATTGACGGTACCGCCACGCTGAGCGGAGAGTATGATTCTAGGGTCTTTGGGATTTCATCTGATTCCTTTCAAGGTGCAAAGACTTCAAGCAGTCCTTTAATTTCATCGAATGAACTCAAAAGTGAAGATGATTTTATAATTCGCTTTTCTCCTGCTTTGCATTTCACAAAAAAGCTTAAATGGTTTTCATTTACAGGAACTGCTGGAATTGAGTTTGCACAATTTATTAAAAATGATGATAAAAGTTATACTCAGCCTATTACCACTTTCTCCATTGATTTCGATGACACACTTTCCAAGAAAAAACGTGTTTCCAACAATGCCAAAATTCGCTTCGATGCGACGTTCGATATTGGTCAAAGTGTAGGAGCTAGCATACTCGAGCAAGATTTGGTTTCTTACACCTACTTTGTTGCTGGTCTTAACCTTAGGTACAATTATAGTCCTAAATTTGGAGTCGGAGCCAGTACCTCTTACAATCTCAAGCATTACCAAACAGGATCCACTCAAACCCGTGTTTACCAAGATATAGCCACGTTACCATTATCACTCAGGGCTTTTTATATCTATTCCGAGAAATTGGATTTTTACACAGATTATACCTTTTCAAGAACAAAAGATGACCAAGCGAATTCTCTTACTTTGACAGATAGCCAATCTCATTCAATTTCATTTGGTGCTCAGGGTGATTACTCCTCGAAGTTATCTGGTAACGCCAATGTAGGATATTCGGTACAAAATTACGATAACAGCAGTGTTTCCAAACAAGACAACTTAGTTACCGGGGTTGGACTAGATTGGAAGTACAATTCCAAAACTTCATTTAATTTTAACCTAAATCGGGCCTTTTCGCCATCTGCTCAAGGTTTTTCTACATTTAGTACAATGGTTCGATTGAGTGCCACTCACCGATTGACCGAAGATGTTAGTTCGACAGCTTATTTTTCAGTTGGTAAGGTAGAGTATACTTATCCACCCTCTGGTCAGACTGCTCGAGATTCTTCTTCTCTTAATAATTACGGTGTCGGTATCAATTTGAATAAACAAATCTCAGATAGAATCTCAGCAGGAACTGGTTACGACTATACCTTTGTGGACAGGGCATCCGAAAGTTATGGCAGACATTTATTGCGGGCAGACATAACGGGAAGATTCTAATAGCATGAAGCCGCTTTTTCTTCAAACAATTTGGTTTGTGTCGTTATTAAATATTATCTTCTTGGTTTCGATTTCTGCTCAATTAAAATTTAATAATGACCCCTCTATTTTAAAAGATCCTACTGGCTACAAAATTAGGACTGGCGATAGAATTCGAATTTCAGTTCGAGGAGAATCCGAAACAAATGTTGAGGCATTGATTGATCGTGATGGAAAAGTAAGAGCTGCCTACTTAAGCGAACTTAAAGTTTCTGGCTCAAGTACAAAACAAGTTGAGGCGTTAATTACAAATGAGTACAAAAGAAATTTAATTTACAAAAATCCTATTGTTAGCGTCTATGTGCTTAAATATTCTGACCGGGTAGTTTTTTTATCTGGGTCAGTTAATAGAAAGGGTCCCTATGTCTTACCCCCTGAGGTTGAAGCGATGAATGTGGTGGAAGTTATTGCACGGGCAGGTGGATTTACAGATATTGCTCGAAAAGATAAAATTTTTATTACTAGAACCTTTTATAACGAACGGGGTGAAGTGAAAGATACCAAAACTTATGAGGTTAATGTGGAAGCATTAAGCACTGGGTCATTAGACCGAGATTCTTCGAAAAGATTTTGGATCTATCCAGGCGACCGTATTGAAGTACCTGAAAGGTTGTTTTAATGGACGACGAATTTGATAATTTAGATTCCAACACTCCAAGTCGCAAGGTTAGTAAAACAAAAGGTATCGGCGAATTTCTATTAGTTATTCGTGATAGATGGTTGCTCGCAGTGGCACTAGCTTTGCCATTCTCTCTTGGATATGTTTATGTTAAGTTCCAAGACACTGAATTTTTCCAATCTTCTGCTTCTTTTAGATTAATTCCTCCCCCTGCTGTTCTTAATTTACAAAAAGTGGATCGAGATACTCAAGTGCAGGGACTCGTCGCGAAGCATACTGAGGGACTGAATAGTCAAGAACTTCGTGCAAGTGTCATACAGAAAATCTCCGATAATCCTGAATCCAAATCAATCATGCTTGCTCCCTATTTACGGGACGGTATGCCAGTGGGAATATCAGCGACTGTTTCTTATTCGATTTCAGTTACTCCACCATCAGACGGTCGCCCTCGTTTTATAATATCCTCAACCTCTAGAAGCCCGAAGGGCGCAATGTTAATTGCTGACATCGTACAGTCTGAATATGAAAAAATCCATAAGAGCCGGAAGAGCCAGCAGGTTGAATCAGTACGAAACTTGTTAGAGAATCTACTCAAACAAAGTATGTTAAAAGAGCAAAGTCTTGGTGATGAAATGGCTACCTATAAGAAAGAAAAGAACCTGCCTTTTATTGAGGATGAGAAAAAAAACAGTTCTGTAAGGAAAGGCCAATATTCTTCTGAGATAACCAATTCGAAGCTTGGGCAAATAAAAATTGATTCATTACTTAGGCAAGTTCTTCAAATTCAGGCTAGGATTGGAACTCGTGCAAATTCAAGCAAATCTTCGGATATTGATAACGATATCGCGGTAATTAAAGATTTCTTTGAAATTGATGCAATTGAGAGCTTTGGTAATGTACCAGCACTCCGAAAAACTTTGTATGATTTAGAAAAAACTCGCCAAAGATATGAAGAGGGCAACCCTGGTTACTTAGAGAGGCACCCTAAAATGTTGGAAAATGCGAGAAGTGTACAAGAAGTCAAAAACTCTCTCATTGCTGAGGTAACTGCATCCATTGAAGATCTTAAGGACAAGAGAATACAATTAATTGCCCAAGAAAGGGAATTTCAGCAGGCAATGGGAAAAGTGCAACAACAATCAATGCAACTTAGTGAAATCGAGGAATGGCTTGTAAATAAAGGGAGAGAGTTAGCTGTAGTTCGAACAAGTACAGATCAAATTCAGAGAAGACTCAATGAAGTGCGAATTGAACAGGCACTTCCGTCAGAACAGGAAGAACCCCTCCACAAAGAACAATTTGCATACCTACCAGGCGCTCCATTTACTCCTAATAAAGCAAATATAAGAAACACCGGACTTTATATCTTTTTTGGACTATTTGTACTGATCCCTGTATGCCTAGAATTCGTTGATAATCGGGTCAAGTCCCCATTTGATGTTGAGGTTTTTATCGGGAAAGACCTTATTGCAGGAATTCCAAAAATATCCGATGTAGAGGAGATTCAGCGACCGTTGATTGTAGGAAATGACTTAGATGATGGATTAACGGAATCATTTCGCAGTATGTATAGTAAAATACAGATGAATTCAGTTACTGATTATCCCAAAAGTATTCTAATCACTTCTGCAATTCCTAGTGAGGGAAAGAGCCTGATTTCTGCAAATCTTGCATACAGTTGTGCGAATCACGGTAGAAAAACGATTTTAATAGATTTTGATTTAAGGCGACCCGGTTTGCATAAGTTTTGTGATCTAGAAAATAAACAAGGTTTAGTTACCCTCATAAACGAAGCATCATCAAGTCCAGACACAATAGATTCCTCTATTAAGAGTACAGCACACGAGATTCATCCTAATTTATATATATTGCCCTCGGGAGGAAAAACTCGAGCTGCAACAGAAATGTTAGAGCAGAAGGAATTTGATATTGTACTTGCCGCGTTAAGGAGAGAATTTGATGTGATTATTGTTGATAGCCCTCCTATTGGATTATTTCCTGATTCCTTGGCAATTGCCCGCAAAGTAGATGAGGTTCTTTTTGTAACTCGGTATGGAAAGGTTTCAAGAAAAGTAGCAAAGAATTTGGTGGAAAACCTAGAAGAAACTGGAGTGAATGTATTGGGAGTAGTTTTAAACGATTTACCCCAGAAGAAGACTCCGGGTTATTATTATTCTGGTTATTATGGGTACGGATACTTTCGTTACAAGTACTACAATAAATACTATGGTAAAGACACTGGCGAAGAAGTTTCATTTAAGAAAAAAAGTTAACATCACTTCTTCTTAGTTTTATATACATTACAACCTAGATTATTTATTAAAATTGTTAATGAAATAATGGTAAACCAAAAACAATTCGAGTATAAAACGGTTTCAATATCTCCGGTTGGGATTAGAATCAAGGGAGACGATATAAGTGAAAAGCTAGCTGATTTACTGAATAATAGGAGTAATGAATTAGCGAAAGAGAGATGGCGCCTGTTATCAATTTTACCTTCTTTAAAAAGTGAAGGTGCTGTGGCTAAACTTCTCGTTACTTTTGAAAGAACGGTAGAGTAAGAATTTTCGAATTATAAATACTCAATATTCACCACGTTAATATCGTTTGTTGTTACCACAAAGAAGTCTCTATTTTTTTTACAAAATTTAAATTCGAGAGAACTTGCACCCCATTTCG
Organism: uncultured Opitutales bacterium; assembly: GCA_905478775.1. GTDB lineage: Bacteria > Verrucomicrobiota > Verrucomicrobiia > Opitutales > Seribacteraceae > Seribacter > Seribacter sulfatis. The sequence continues at coordinate 17,892 of CAJQKB010000036.1, forward strand.
ATTCTACGATATCTTCCCATTTGTATAGTCTTCTTTCCCAATTTTGCCCTAATTCTTTATTTTGTGCTAGAACTAGGTATTTAAAACCAACCAAGTTATTGAACTGACTATTGGGTAATCCAGTTTTTACTTGTAATAAAAGATTACTTTCAAGCGAATTAAGCCTGTCTTTGGCGCTCGATTCAAGTTCTTCCTGATAATGTACCTGCTTAAGCTTTATATGCTCAGCTTGGCGACTGAATTGTTGATCAGGGTCCCATTGTTCTTTGCATGAACTGACTGACAGGGTTATAGATAGTAAAATAATATAGTTTGGATTCATCGATAAGTTTATTAAATGGCACTGAAGTTGCTTATTGTATTTGTTGAAACTACCCCATTTATCATTCGCGCATCTGATTGAGCGTCAAGCCTCGACTCTTTCTGCGTCCTTAGTTTTACCGGAACCTAATTCAGATAATTTCTGCATGCGACTATCTAGGTTCCCCAATGAAGGCACAGAAACTATTTTAGATATTCACACAGTAGGCACACGAGTTTTTGTTACAGTTACGAGATTTTTAAATTCACTTCGAGAGCGAATCACAACTTTTACAGATGAAAATGGCCAAGATTCTAACTTCCCTTCTGTTGATATTTCTATTTCTGAAATCAGCGAGACAGACCCAATCATCAGAGAAATTCTATCCAATCAAATATTCGATTTAAAAAGTGATTTAAATCAGGAAATCAGAGACAATCATTTCTTCTTATTCTTTACTGATTCACAAAATTGTGTATCTGCAGCAATTTCGAATCCGTTTCAAAAATTAAATGAACAATGGGTTCGACTGATTAACCGTTCATACGGCACTGAATTAAAAGCTCCGCGTCGAGATATGCAAAAGCTTCATTTCTCATTATGAGTCCGATAGGTTCAAGTAATCAAAACAAGAAAATTTCTCTGCCTAAGTTGCTACCTAACATTTTCACCACTATTGGACTATGTTCTGGTTTGACGGGAATTCGTTTTGCACTGGATGGTAATTGGCAGAATGCAGTCTTTTGTATACTCGTTGCTGCATGCTTTGATATGATTGATGGCTTATCTGCAAGACTACTGAAAGCATTTTCCCCTTTTGGTGCAGAACTTGATAGTCTTGCGGATACAATTAGCTTTGGTGTATCTCCGGCAATTATAACTTTTCTTTGGATTCGCGAACCTATTATATCAACAGATCAAGAATTTTTATTGGAATGGTATTGGATTCCATTTTTGTTTTATTCTGCATGCAATGCCTTCAGACTTGCTCGATTCAATGTCATGCATATGGGACAAACGGCCGAAAAAGAAAGTAAAAGCTACTTTTTAGGCGTACCTGCACCTGCCGCAGCGGGACTCGTTTTAATGCCACTTGGCCTCGATTTTATTTTTGCTCGCTTTGATGTTAGTTTTACAACCTCTTCTTATCCAGTATTGATAATTTGTTGGGTCTTTTTAATTTCTTCTTTAATGATATCAAGGCTTCCTACTTTTTCATTTAGGAATGTGAGATTCAATGTTGCTTCCAATAAAGCACTCTTAGTACTTCTTGCGGTGTGCTTAGGAGTTTCTATCTTTATGAAAGAGACATGGATTTTCTTATTCTCTGTCGGAGTGCTTTATTTTCTAAGTATTCCCATCGCTAGTATTGCTTCGAGAAAAGATAATATTTGAATTCAAGCGATCTTTTCAATCATTCTAATTGCTTCCGAATGATTGTTTTCCAAATCAAGCACGATTTTAAAGTGCATTTTTGCTTTTGAAGTATTTTTTAAGTTACATTCAATTTTACCCAATTCGAAGTGAGATTCGCAGTGTTCCCAGTTATTATGACATGCTTTGGTAAACATCCTTTGAGCATCCTCGATTCGATTTTCTTTGATGAAATGTAAGCCTAGCTCAAAATAAGATTCGAAATAATCAGGGTTTAATTTTATCGCAGCCGTAAGTATTTCTTCTTCCTTTTGGTGTATTTTTAATAATTTATTAATTTGGTAATTTCTAATAATAATTTTCGATCGTAATTTTTTTTTCTTAAACGCAATTTTCAAATGTTTTCTAGCAAGAACGAAGTTAGAGGCTTCGCAGTAAAGATTAGATATAGTGTATTCATGTTGTTCTTCTAGAACGACAATTTCAGATGCAGTTTTAAGGTGTTTTATTGCTCTTTTGTGCTCTTTTTTTAAGGAGCAAATTTCTGCAATGTGCAGCAGGCAATTACTTTTTTTGACATCTAGGCTTAAAGCTTCAAGAAAGTATTTTTCTGCTTCGGCTGGTTTTTTGTAATGCAGATTTATTATCGCAAGTTGATAGGCAGATTTACCTTTCGTTTCCTTATATCTATGAGCTTTTCTAAAGTTCGTAGAAGCTATTTTGATTTGTTTTCTAGAATGGTTCAATTTTCCAAGGTAATACCAAGGCACTCCGGAACTAGATTTGATTTTTGTTGCAGAATCAAAAAGCTTTTCAGCTTTTTGCAGATTTGTTTTAGAAATCGAATCTCTCTCGTGGTCATTTCCCGTAGTTTGCTCCATATAAATCCTTGCTAGGTCGATTATAGGTTTTATGTCATTGGGTAATAACTCAATGGATATTTCGAGCAAAAGTATTTTTCTTCTTATTTCAGTTTCATCATTCAATAATTGTGAAAGTGAATAGTGAGATTCTCCATCCAAAGGGCAAAGATCAACAAGCTTTTCAAGGTAGGGAATCGCTTGATTTTCTTTTCTAGATTGAACTAATGTTTTATGTGCTAATTTATAAAATCTGACCTCATTAGAATCGCATTGGATTGCTTTATCAATAAAGACAATCGCTTCCTCGTAATTTTGGGTTTCAAAATATAGCTTTGCTTGTAAAAAATAAAAAGATGAAACATTGCTAGTATTAGAAAGTGCATTAGTAAGGATCACCTGTACCTCACTAAAGCTTTTCTTTTTTACTAGAATTTCACAAAGTTTTACAATGGATGGTAAATGTTGCGGATCATTTTTAATTGCAACTTTTAAATGATAAATTGCTTTTTTTTCAATACTGTCCAAGTCAAGTTTTTCTTTTATTTGCTTTGTTGGTTTTCTCGTTCCCTCGGATACTTTTTTTACTCTTTGGTTGAGGATCTTTTTCTAATGCGTTTCTTGCATCCTTATTCATTAATAATATTGCTAAACTATAATGTGCTTTGGGGAACTTAGGGTCTAGTTTAATTGCCTGTTCAAAATTATATAATGCAGTGGTATATTCCTTTTTTTCATAGAGGAGGATACCTAAACGGTAAAAAGCTTTCGCAAATTTAGGATCAATTCTAATCGCATGCTTAAAGTGTTTTTCGGCCTCATCTAATTTTGGTTCTTTCAGTAGTGTACCATCATTTGATAGTCGCTCTCCAGTTGTCAGTAGTTTTGCAAACCAATAATGTGAGTCTGCCATATCAGACTTTATTTCAATTGCTGTTTCGTAATTCCTGACAGCTTGGTCATGCTCAGATGGACTCTTCAGAATTCTTGCCAAATTGAAATAAGCATCCACATAATTCTGATCTACATCTGTGGCTTTTTGAAAGTGTATTTTTGCTTCATTGATATCACCGTTTTTTTCTGAGTGGTGTGCTAATTCATAAAAGGCAACTGCATACTCGGGATTGATTTCTAGAGCCTTAAAGAAGTGTTTCTTTGCGAGGGTAGGGTCATCATCTTCTCTCAATAGCATTGCTAGATGGAAATGTGCCTCTGAATGAAGAGGATCAAATAAGACCGCTTTTTTAAGATTTTCTTCCGCTTTTTTCAATTCACCAGACTCGCTCAGTATAACTCCGAGTCGAAAATGTGACAGTGCATTTTCTTGGTGAAATTTGAGCGATAAATTATAATGAGATTTCGCTTTTTCAATATCTTTGGCTTCCTCATAAACATAGGCAATTAGATAATGTGCTTTTGAATATTCGGGATTGATGTTGAGAGTTTTTGTTAAATGCTCTTTTGCTTTTATGAAGTCTTTTTCAGTACAAAGAATTTTTGCCAAATTGTAATGCGCTTTCGCATGATCCTTATTAAGTTTAATAACAGCATTAAAGTGTAGTTTTGCTTCTGAAAGATTTGTTCTGTCTATGATTGTCCCTTCTTTATTAGTTGCAACGCCTCCGGATAGTAATTTCCCCATGGAGTAGTGTGCTTCTACATATTTTTCATCAATATCCAATGCTGTTTCGTAGTTTTTTCTAGCATCTTCATAATCGTCTGCATTGGTCAATAAAGTGGCTTTGTGGTAATAAGCCGGAGCATAGTTTTGATTAATTTCGGTAACCTTATCAAAGTTGTTTTTAGCTTCTTCAATGTCTTTAATCTGAATTAATAATAATGCATAATTAAAATATGCATAAGCATAGTTCGGGTTAATTTCCAGTGAGTTTAGAAAGTGATTACGGGCATTTTCATGATCTCCATCCGCAGTCAGGGCAATTGCTAATTCGCATTGGGCTTCTGCAAAATCGTTATTAATGCTAACTGACTTCTTTAAGTTCTTTACAGATTCTTTAATCTCACCTTGTTCCTTGAGGAGCATACCCAGTTCGTAGTATGCTTCGGCGAACTCTGGATTTAGTGCAATTGCTTTTTCTAAGTGGATTTTGGCATTCATAGCTGTGGGTTCCAATACTATTTACTGGTCATTACCCATACTCCGTCCCAATCCCCCTTAGGTGGATTTTTTTTCATATGATCGCATCGGTCTAAATATAATTGGGCTGCCTTATCTTGCGGATTAATTTTTTGAACATTCTTAAATAATTTAATTGCTTGATCCCATTTCCCTTCGTTCCATGATCGGTATCCGTCATTAAAAATACCGAGTGCGTCGACCAAGTTTGGGTAGGAGTTTTCATTATGAAAATCAAGCACCTCATAGATTCCAACTGGTTCTGTTTTACCTTTTACAATAACATAGTCTACCGGGCGGGTCCGATATGTTGCCTTCACTGCTTTATGGGTATATTCGCTAATTAAGATATGCGCACCATATTGCTTACAGGCACTTTCAATTCTGGCAGCGAGGTTCACCCCATCTCCAATAACAGTGTAGTCCATTCTTTTAGGCGACCCAATATTACCCGAAACTATGGAGTCAGTGTTTATCCCCATCCCATGATCTATGGGCATTTTGCCCTCTGATGCCCGCTTATCATTAAAGACATTTAAATCTGTCATCATTCGAATAGCAGCTCGAACTGCTCGATCTGGGTCATCATCGTGGGCAACAGGCGTCCCAAAGATACACATCATCGCATCTCCAATGAATTTATCCAACATCCCTCCCTCGTCTGTGATGCAGTCCACCATGATTGTGAAGTAATCATTGAGTAGCTTTACCGTACCCTGTGCTCCGAGTTCCTCTGTAATTGTAGTAAAACTTCTCACATCAGAAAATAGTACTGTTCCAACGCTTTGTTTACCCCCCATTATATCATCTCCATCCCCAGCTGCCATAAGCTGATCAGCTAATTCTGGATCCATATACCTCGACATAGTAGACTTCATTCTTTTTTCGGAACTAATGTCTTCGATCATTAACATTGTGCCTAAGTTCTCATTTTTTTGTCCGAGTAGTGGCATTAAGGAAATATTTACCGATAGTTTTTCTCCTTCGATAGATAATTCTGCATCCAAAAACTCTTCCTGTTCTTCCACTAATTCTAATTTTTTAAGCAACCAATCATTAGGACCCTCAAAAAATTCCTTTACTGGTTTTTCTAATATTTCTGATAAAATGGGGACTTTCAGAATTCGTAAACCGGCACTGTTACAAGTTTTGATTACTCCATGTTCATCTAAAGTTAACACCGCATCGTGCATACTTGAAAGGATACTCTCCGAGTAATTTTTTTGATTTTGGACATCATCGAAAAGCTTTGCATTCTCAATTCCCATCGATATCTGCGAAGTAAAAGCACCTAGTCGTTTTTCATCTTCAGAATTAAATGCCCCTCCTCTTTTATTGAGAACCTGGCTGACTCCAATCGTTTTACCTTCTTTATTGAGGACGGGCATGCAGAGGATAGACCGTGTGAAAAAGCCTGTCTGTTTGTCAAAACTTGGATTAAAGCGTAAGTCCGCGTATGCATGGGGAATATTAACTGGCTTTGCGGATGTAAAAACAGTACCAGCAATACCTAAATGATTGGGGAATTTAATAACAGACTTTTCATCAAGACCTTCTCCCACCTCAGTATATAATTCATTTGTTTTCTCATCGTTAATAAACAAAGTTGCTCTTTCGCAATCGAGCATCGTTGAAATAGTGGTGATGATTTTTTGGAGTAGGGGGGTGAGCTCCAATTCAGAGGAAACCTGAGATACTACATCTAGAAATTCCAATTCCTGCTTTCGAGCTGCTTCGATTTGCTCAACTATAATGTTTCCTTGAATTGCAATTGCAGCCTGTTCGGTCATCGCCTCAAGCAGGTCGAGGTCATCCTGTTCAAATTCTCCGTCAATTTTATTTAAAATCTGGGAAACACCAATTTCTTCCCCTGAAACAGTTCGGAGTGGAGCACAAAGAATACTTTTGGTTCGAAACCCTGTTCTTACATCAACCGCTTTGTTAAATCGGTCATCTTTATAAGCATCATGTATGATTGCACCTTTATTTTGTGTAAAAACCCATCCAGCGACGCCTTTTGTATTGAGAATTCTGATCTCTCTGCGAAAACTGCCTTGCGCAATTCTTGAATACAGTTCCCCAGTGGCAGCATCATTTAAAAAAATTGTACCTCTCTCTGCACCAATCGTCGAAGTGGTTATTTTGACAAGCGTTTCGAGAGCTTCGTCCAAGCTTTTTGTTTTGGCCAGGTCAGTGGTGACCTGCAGAAGCATGTCAGAAAATCTGGCTGTCCTTTTTGACTTTGGATGTGATTTTTTCTCTGTATTTTGATCTTTATCTTGCATTGGTATCCTCTAATTCAGCCCGTAGTTCAATGATTGTTGCCTGCAGATCTTTAAACTCCATTGTTTTGATTTGGTTTTTTTTCTGCAAACTTTGTTCATGTAAATTCTTTTTTAAATCAATCTCATCTCTCAATGCATTTACCATGCTTTTAAAATGATTGATTTCTCGTTGTTGTGTCGAGACAGCTTTTTGTATGGCATCTTCTTTACTTATTTCTAATTTTTCTATTTCGTATCTTAGTGAAGTTACATTTTCTCTCAATTGTTTAATTTCACTTGCTGCTAATGCGATACTTCTTTGCTTTTTATCTTCTTTCCTCTGCCTGAATTCGTCCATTTGGGTTCGTAAAGATAATATAGATAACTTTAGAATCTCATTTTCTTTGTAAGTAGAAAAAACTGCTTTCTGTAAAGATTCTTCTTTTTCTATGCCCTTGAGATCTAATTCTTCTCTTAGTTGCGAAATATTAAGTTTCAAAAGTTTAATTTCACTTTCCCTGGAAGCAACTGCCTGCTGTATTGCATCCTGTTTGTCGAAAGTCAGTTTATCAATTTTGTCTCTGCCTAGTGAAACGCTTTCTCTTAGCGTCTTTAATTCAATGGAAAATGAAGCTTCTACTTTTTGAACAATTTCGATTTCGTTGTGTTGTGCGTTTTCAAGTTCAAACCTTAAGTTTTTAATTGTATTTCTAAGGGAACTAATTTCAGTTTCGGATCTTGACAGGTTTCTCTGAATTTTATCCTCCGTGCGAGATTTTGATAATTCTAGTTGGTCGCGTAAGTTTTGTAAGGAATTCTTTAATTGGTTAATCTCGTTAAGAGAACTTGAGTAGGCATTCTGTACATTTTCTTCTTCTTTAATTTGTGCCCTATCTAGTTCATCACGCAAAGAAGAACTTAATTCCTTGAGGGAGCGAATGTCGTTTTCTTTTGTAGCAATGGCTCGTTGTACTTCTGCTGCTGTATCTAACTGTGCTTTCTCCAGTTGATTTCTTAGAGTGACTAAAGAACCCTTTAATTGATTAATTTCTTTGTTAGACAGTGAGACTGCTTCTTGGACTGATTGTTCCTTTTCAATAGTGCTCTTTTCTAGTTCCTCTCTTAGTTCTGAAACGGTGCTTTGAAGTGTCCTTGTTAAAATATTTGCCTCCGCAGTAGCTTTCTGAACTTTATCCTCCTCCCTTGCTTTAGAATTTTCTAAATTATTACGAACCATTGATAAAGAATTTTTTAATTGTTGAATTTCGCTCTGTGCAGTGGAAACAGCAAGTTGCACAGATTCGTCTTTTTCAATTATTACTCTTTCTAGTTCTACTCTAATTTCCGAAATCGTTCTTTTTAATGAGCTTATCTCTTTTTGGGCAGTGGCACTTGCTTTTTGAATTCGATCCTCTTCTCTTGCTTTTGAAAGCTCTAGGTTGTCACGGGATAAAGAAAGAGATGCCTTTAGCTGACGAATTTCATCCTGTCCAAGTGCTACCGCTTTTTGAACATTGATTGCTTCTTTAGAAAGTGTATTTTCCAGTTCTACCCGTAGGTGTTGGATTGTTGATTTGAGTGAATTGATTTCTCTGGAATTGGAACTGTTTATTTTTTGAACTTTTTCATCTTGTTCGTTTTGGTGTCTTTCCAATTTTTCTCTGGCTAACAAGAGTGTTGCTTTTAGTGAAGCGACTTCAGAAATATTAGTTGAATTAATTTTTTGTATTGCATCAAGTTTACGGTTTTCTGCTCCCTCCACCTCCATGCGCAAGGCCTTAATTGTTTTCTTCAGGTCATTGATCTCATTGAGTGAAGAAGAGCGAGTTTTTTGGAGCTTTTCTTCATTATCTGATTGGATGGACTCGATTTTTTCTCGCAGTGACTGTGACGATTTTTGCAATTGTTGAATTTCTTGCTGAGCGCTCCGTTTGGCTTTTTGTTCAATATCACTTTTTTCTGCCTCTGATTGGTCTAATGCATGACGAATTTCCAAAAGGCTTTTCTTTAGTCCTAGGTTTAATTGATTTTCCTGACCAATTGCTTTTTGTATGGTTTCTTCTGATTTTGAACGGGTAATTTCAAGTTCTAACCTTAAGTTTTTAATTACTTCTTTTAGCTGGTTTTCATTTTGAATGTTGGATGATCGAATCGATTGTTTTTCATCCTCTGCTACGCCAGCAATTTTTTCATTTTCATCTCTTTGCTTTTCGATAATCTGCTTTAAATCTTTGATTTCTTTTGAAAACTCTAAAGTATTGGATTGTAATACGGAAAGTTGTTCATCAGATGCCCTTTCTAACTCAGTTCTAAGATTTAAAATCGTTTGTTTAAGAAAACGATTTTCCTGAGTGAGTAATCCAGCCTCTTCTTGAGATAATTGAGACATAATGGACTTTTAGCACATAGATTAGAGGACAAATTTGCAAACAATAAGATTTAAGAAATTAATTTTGCTTGCAAAGATATCATCAAAGATTTTGCTTAATTTTTCTAATCTTATCCATTACCCCGATAAATGAAACATTTATACATTGCCAATTCGGTGCTATTAATTTTGACCGTTGCATCATGTTCGGAACATGACGATGGCCAAGCACATCCCTCTGATACAACTACACCTGAGGCGGGCGAAATCAAGGATTTCGAGGAGGGGGTTAGTATAGACCGTTCAAGACTCGATGAATTAGATTTCGAAAGTCTGTTGAGTCAGGATAGTAATGTAGTCGCAATCGATGTTGCAGGTGCTTCTGATTTCACTACTGATAAGGATCATTCAGAAGTGAAAAGCGAGCCCATTCCAATAGGTGCTAAAATGACCAAAGAATTAGAGGCAGAAACTGCTTTGAAAAACTTGGAGGTACATTCAATCCAGCGACAAAAATCAATCGAAGATTTAAGAAAGATTAATAACAACAAGGACCAAACTATAGCTGCTCTTTCGCAGTTAAACGATGAGTTAATTTCTGAAATTAAAAGGATTAAAGGGGATCTCTATCGGGATAGTAATACCGATGATCTCAGTAAAGGTCCTAGCACTCAATTAGATTCGTTAAAGTCAGAGGTAAAGAAACTTAAAAATAATTTAGCATTAAAATCAGAAGAATTAAAAAGTTTAAGATACCGAAATGACTCTCTTGAGGGAAGAATTAGCGACTTAGAATTATCACCCACCACTAATAAATCTGAATTACTTCCCACATTTTCTTCAATTAATTCCTACCCCTCGAGAAATATTAATCCGATTAGTCAAAAAAGAACCGGTCAATGTAAGTTGCGATTTGAGGCAGTAGTCACCGCATTAAATGGGAAAAGTAAAGAAGCTTTCTATACGGAATTTTTTATCTTACCGATCAGTTTAGAAAATATTATGAGGAAAGGGGGGATTGAATTAGCAAACTACTCCGGTATCGATACTTACGCTGAGCTTTGGGCACGTTCCAGAAAAAATGCATTCCTATTTCCTGATGTACATAAAAAAATCAGGTCATTATTGCTAAATTTTGAAGATAGAGGAGAGGGTAAAAGAGTACGTACTGATGTGGATGGATCGGCTATGCTAGATGGTCTGCCAGCAGGAAAATATTTTGTGATTGGCACTGCATCCTTAGGAAAGGTAGGAGTGACTTGGAGTGTCCCAGTCAGCTTGAATACTGGCAATAATAAGATCTCTCTTACTTTGGCAAATTGTTCTTGGAGTCTATAAACTGAATTATTTTTTAGGTTTGCCAAAAAGTGAACAAACCTATCTTTTAAAGTTTATTAAGTTTTCTAATTCTTAAAATACCACCTCATATTATGGCACCAGAACAATCATCTGACCAAAGTAAGTTGCAGTTAAGCATGCAACAAAAAATAAGTATTCTTTTATCTTTCGCGAAAGATAAAGTCATTGAACAGATTCAGTGCGTTTGGTTCATCATTATGTATCTGGTAGTCTTTCAAATACTGGTACTGGGTTTACCAATTGTGTACTCACTAATGATTGCCGTCGGTATTCTCATTGTGATTGTCGGATTAGCCTTTTTTATGGAGGGCTTAAGACTTGGCTTAATGCCATTAGGCGAGACATTAGGTTCTACTTTACCGAGGAAGAAAATACTCGGTATTCCTTGTTTGCCTGCTAGTTTGGCTTTCGGTTTTGTTTTGGGAGCTTTTGCAACATTCGCCGAACCAGCGATTGGAGTACTTCGAGCAGCAGGATCTGGGGTTGACCCAACTGCTGCACCATTACTTTGGACAATACTCAACACTGGAGCAGCCATGCTCGTTAATTGTGTAGGTGTTGGCGTGGGTATTGCAGTATTACTTGGTGTTTTGAGGTTTTACAAAGGGTGGTCATTGAAGCCCTTTATTTATGTAGGGGTTGTTGTCTTATCGTGCATTACTCTCTACATGCAGTTTTCCGATGATAGGTTAAGGCATGTACTTGGACTTGCTTGGGATTGTGGAGCAGTTACAACAGGTCCTGTTACAGTACCCCTTGTTTTGGCTCTTGGGATTGGTGTTTGCCGTATCGTTTCAACTGGAGGCTCTAGCAACACTGGTTTTGGCGTTGTTACACTCGCTTCCCTTTTCCCAATTTTGGCAGTGATGTGTTACGCTTTGTTTCTTTTCAACGGAGACAATTACTACATGGCTAAGCACTCAAAGGCTGATTGGCATATCAATGCCGGCGAGTACGGTAAAAACTACCCAAAGGACCTTCAGCAATATGGGGATATTGTTGCTGCTGAAAGATTAGCCGCTTCAGGTGCCATTGATGAGACCGAATTATTTTGGTCTCTTTCAAGTGCGGAGAGGGAATCAGTTGATAAATATCTTCAAGAATTTCATAAATTACCAGAAGGCTATGCTTTAAAGACAAGAATAACGGAGGGTAAAATTGTACCCAACTCAATTGGGGGGGATAATGATGATTCCCGCGAGAATGTTGAGGTTCAGGGAGCCAAGACTTATGTGGTAAGAGAAGGATTTAAGGCACCGGACGGCGTTTGGGATGAGGATGCTGATATTGCGACTGCATTTACTAATAAATTTGATTTCTTCCCAAATACTTTTAAGCCCGAAGAAGATAAAAACGGAAACGGGATATTAGATGCAGGTGAAGATTTTTACAGTGTCAAGGAGAGTGGAGTGATAGATTACACTAAGAAAAACGGCGAGCTTGATGGCCCTGATCAAGATAGGGGAGCATTGGAAGGAGCTGTATGGGCAATTGTTCCATTGTGTTCGATTCTTTTACTTGTATTAATGGGTGGACTAAGGCAAAAACCTAAACATTTAGATGAGTTATTTATCGGTATCGCATGTGCTGTTATTGGTATGTGTTTATTCAATCTTGGTATCGCACTTGGATTAACACCCCTTGGAGAACAGTTGGGTGGAAATGTTGTATCTAGTTTTACCTCTATACAACCATGGCAAAGCGAAGGTTTTGTAGAACCTCTCTTCAAAACGTCGACTGCCGGAAAATGCTTAGCGATCCTTTTCGGTTTTATTCTAGGGTATGGTGCAACACTTGCAGAACCAGCACTTAATGCATTAGGTTCAACCGTAGAAAAAATAACCGTGGGAGCGTTTAAGAAGAATCTGCTGATGCAAGCAGTTGCAACAGGGGTTGCTCTTGGTATTGCCACTGGTGTTGCTAAGATTGCTTTTAATTTAGAACTTTGGTATTTATTAATACCGCCTTACGCATTTCTCCTCGTCCTTACATATTTCTCAAGTGAAGATTTTGTAAATTTTGGTTGGGATAGTGCAGGGGTAACTACAGGACCAATTACAGTTCCGCTTGTACTCGCAATGGGATTAGGCATCGGTGCTAAAACAGGTGCAATTGACGGATTTGGTGTTCTTTCATTAGCATCTGTTGGACCAATCATAACAGTTCTAACTGTAGGACTATTAGTGAAGAAAAAGCCGAGCGCATCTGAGAGTATTGAAAATTCAATGGAGACTGCATAATATGAGCGAACTTACAATTAGCAATAGTGTGTCTTTATTGACACTAATCTTACCAAAAGAATCCGTAGGGCATGTTGCCAAGGCAATCTCGGAAGCAGGTGCAAAAGGGATTGTTCAAATTAGTGCAAGAGGTTCCGTTTTAAACGAAGGCGGTTTTTTGCAGAAAATGTTCCCTCCCCCTGCACCTGAGCAGCAGTTGCTACAAGCTTTGGTTCCAAACTCAAAGATTGAGGAGATCTCAGACAAAGCAATTGAAGTTGGTAATCTTGATAAAGTAGGGGGTGGTGCAGTATTTACAATCTCATGTAATGATGCTCATTTTTCAAAGAATTTCCCTACGAATATAGGAGATTCTGAAAGTAACGACACCAATACTTCCTCCGGTAACTTGGAGGCAATTTGTTGTATTTGTGAAATAGGTGTTGCAGATGATATTGCAAAGGCGGCACTACAAAACGGTGCTCCTGGTCCTACTGTTACCTTTGGTGAAGGAGGAGGAGTTAGAGATAAAATTCCTATTTTACGAATTACAAAAGGTCCAGAAAAGGAATTCGTATGGTGCGTAGTCGACAAATCTGATTCAGACGCAATTTTTGCCGATATGGCTAGAGCAGGGCGAATTACAGAACCTGGTAGAGGCTTTATGTATTCGATTCCTGTTAGTTCTGGACTGATCAATGTCTCCAGTACGGTTTCATCTTCTGCACATGGAGCAAACATGGAACAAATTATCGCAGCACTCGATGACCTTAAGGGTGATAAAGATTGGAGGCAGTCGATTGATGCTCAAAAGGGTAAAACTCTTAAAACCACTTATTTAGAAAATTTAGTTGGTATTTATTGTATAATTCCGAGAGATAATTACTCAGAAGTGTATGATGCAGTTCTCGCTTCTGGTGCTCCTGGTGTGAGCACGAATTTTGGCGTGATGGTAGATTCTGATAGTGACCAACAACAAAATGAAGAATGGGCACTAGTTTATACTTCGGTTGGCCCAAATAGTGTTGATGGATTAAGAACTACTGTGGAAGAAAAGATTGAATCACTTGGCATCGACAGGTTCGCATTTTATACTTTACCAATACCGAGAGCTTTGACCTACCTGGGTGGTTGATTAATTTGCATTCAACATCTGTATCCTAATCAAGCTCCAATCGTTCATTTTTTTAATAACGGTTTTGGAGTCAACACCCAGTTTTTTCAGTGTTGCTTTAAAGTACTGATCCAACTCTGAGCATTCTTTACTGAGTATTCCGGATAATATCAGTACCCCATCGTTATTAACTAATGTAATCAAGGTTTCTGCATTTTTTTGTAGAATATCAGCTTGAATATTTGCGACTACAAAGTTGTATCTTTTATTTCCTGTTACTGTATCTAAATCGGCCGTTTTAAAATTAACCTTGTTGTTATCATTCATTTCCGCGTTTTCTTGTGAGACTTTAATTGCAAGCGGATCATTATCAATAGCAAGAATTTCTTCAAAACCTAGAATACTGGCTGTTAATGCAAGTATACCGGACCCGCATCCGACATCCAAAAAATTATGTTTCAAATGATTTGGAATTTTCTCGTTTAATTCTACAATCTCTTCCAGGCACAATTTTGTAGTCTCATGATTCCCTGTACCAAAGGCCATACCTGGATCAAGGAATAACCTAAAGTTATCCTTCGGTATAATATAACTTTTTTTACACCAAATCGGGACCCAATGGAATGTACCAATAGACCATGGATGAAAATGTTTTTTATAGGAGTTGACCCAGTCTTCTTGATCGAGTTCAGAAATCAATAATTCAGGTATCTCTATTATTTCTAATGTATACAATAATTCTTTTAAGGATTCTTCCGCATCCAACGAATTATCGAAATAACCTTCTAGAAATGAAGTGCTCTTCGAATGGCGGAAATGCAAAACCCAATTGTGTGGCGTAATTTCGTATAGTGCATCCTCTAATTGTTCTACTAAATTTTCCTCAATTGGTAAATGAGCTTTGATCATTCTATAAAAGGAATCACCCCAATAGCTAGATCACGTATAACCCATGGCAGTAACATATGCTCCGCTGCGTTTACCTTTTGCTTCACAAGTTCGAGTACATCTCCATTCATTATTCGTACCGGTGCCTGTGCGATTATTTCACCGCCATCAATTTCTTCGTTTACCCAGTGGACTGTACACCCGGTAATTTTAACCTTCTTATTAAATGCCCTCTCGATAGAATTTAATCCTGGAAAACTTGGTAATAAACTTGGGTGGAGGTTAATAATTTTATTTTTAAATTCTGATAAAAATTTCGGTTTCAAAATCCTCATAAATCCTGCGAGCACAATTAAATCAGGATTTAATTCTTGGATTGAATGGATCCATCTATCTTCTTCTGTCACGCTAATTATAGTTTTTTGAATTCCAGGGTCCAAGTACTTGGAGTAAAAATTAAAACTTTTTGCATGTTCTAAAATCATTGCTTCTTTTACGTCGGAGAAGATACCTACAATCTCAGCTTCTCCTAACTGTTGCTCTATTGCAGCTTTCATAATTGCAACTGCATTTGTACCCTCACCTGATCCTAAAATAACAATTCTCATTTAAATCGATTAATCAAAATTTGAAACTATATTATTTATTAGAGACGATGTACTTCTTCCAGGCAAGAAAGATACGAATTCAATTTTTGATTTCACTTCCTTTAAAGCTTCGTGCTCGGCGGTATTAATTTTCGATTCATCATAATCTCCTGCCTTTGCATAGATATCGGGTTTAAGAAGAAGAATTTCATCAACCAGTCTTGTAGAATCAAAAATAGTTACACCCGCAACACATTGAAGACTAGTTAGTAAATAGGCACGATCAATTTCGTTTATAATTGGCCGTTTTGGTCCCTTCAGGTTTTTTATGCTAGAGTCAGAATTAATCGCTACCCATAGGTAATCTCCTAGCTTACTTGCTTCTATTAATGAAAAAACATGACCACTATGTAAGAGGTCAAAGCATCCGTTTGTTAACACAAAAGTTTTCTTTTCTTTCTTTGCCTTATTCCTAAAGCTCACGGCATCTTGTAATGATACCGCCGAATTTTTAATCAGGTTTTTATCCAAAATACAAATTAATCAAATAATCTTTTCGCTTTTTCTAAAAATCCCTCATCTGCTTGAAGATCTTCTTCGCCGGACGCTTTCGCAAAATCAACCAATTTTTCTCTCTGTAATTTAGTTAACTTTTGCGGTACATGAATGATTATTCTAGCATAAAGATCTCCTTTTCGTGAAGGTGATCTTAGATTTGGCATTCCTTTATCTTTAATTCTAAAAGTTTTATTTGCCTGCGTTCCGCCAGGGATTTTAAGAGATACCTTCCCTTCGAGTGTAGGAACTTGGGCAACACCACCCAATGTAGCTAGAGTAAAAGGTATTAATAGATCATGAAATAGATCGTCGTCATCTCGGTCAAATTTTGGATGTTCTTTGATCCTTACATCAACATAAAGGTCACCGGCAGGTCCTCCCATCGAGCCTGCATCTCCTCTTCCTCTCGAGCAAAGTCGATTTCCGTCACTTACTCCGGGTGGTATATTTACCTTCACTTTATCTGGAGATTTTATTCTTCCATCTCCTCTGCATGCCTGGCAGGGGTTTTCAATGGTGACTCCACTTCCGCGACAGGCTGGGCATGTTCTTCTAATGCTTATGAATCCTTGATTGGATGCAACCTGCCCAATCCCTCCACAAGTTGAACACATAGATTTCCCTGATCCGCTCGTGGCTCCTGATCCTGTGCATTCCTTACATGTCGCATGGTGTTGATACTTAATTTCTTTTTCGACACCTTTTGCGGCCTGTTCGAGCGAGATATCAACGCTTACCCTTAAATCTGAACCCCTCGTGCCTTCATTGGCACTAGCGGAGTTGCCACCTCCAAAAAAATCTTCAAATATACTACCAAAACCGCTGTTACCACCACCCGATCCACCTCCAAATGCATCTCGAAAAAGGTCAAATGGATCTACTCCTTGTCCACCACTAGGACCCCCCCGGAATGCATCATGCCCATACTGATCGTACTTTCTTCTTTTATCTGGATCTTTTAAAATTTCGAAAGCAGCAGAAATTTCCTTAAATTTTTCTTCTGACTCTGAGTCCCCGGGGTTTTTATCTGGATGAAACTTAATTGCTAGTTTTCGATATGCTTTTTTAATATCGGCTTCCGTTGAGTTTCGTTCTACGCCGAGAACTTGGTAGTAGTCTTTATCTGACATAAATAAAATTTTAGTTTTCTTCTTTTATTTTTTTTGAAAGAACGACGCTTGCCGGTCTTAAGAGTTTTTCACCTAATTTATATCCGTTTCGAATGGTTTTTATCACAATACCATCTTCCATATCTTCTGATTCTTCATAACTTATTGCTTCATGAAATTTAGCATCAAAGGCCTGGTCCGTTGGCTCTATAATACTCAGCCCGTATTCGCTGAGAATACTTTCTAATTGGTTCGTTGCCATAGCAAAGCCTTCGACATAGCTTTTGGCCTCGTCATGTTTTGATGCTTCAGAAAGACCCATTTTAAAAGAGTCAATTATGGGCAACAAGTCGCCTATAAGTTGAGTGCGTGTTCTTTGTACAGCATCCTCTCGCTCTCTAATTGCTCTTTTTTTAATATTTTCTAAGTCAGCATGAACTCGAAGGTATTTGTTTTGAAGGTCATCCTGTTTGCCGTAAGCTTCTGTCAGTTTAGTTTCTAACCTATCCTGTGATTCTTCATCAGCTTTAGCTGCCGTGCTCTCGTCTGAATGACCGGAGTTATCATCACTGACTTTGTCACTAGTACCATTATCATCTATGTTGTTTTCTTGAGGGTCTTCCATAATTCAAAGTATAATATTAAACCAATCAAAAAATCTTGATTGGGACTTGGGGTCAATTGGAAACAAGCCCGCCTAAGTTATATTCATTTACAAATTGGTCCGTTACTAAGAAAACTGAATCGCTTAAGAGGGTTACATTGCATTCCGATGAAAAAGGGGATAGGACTTGCTCCCCTTTTTTTATTAAATCGGTACCGATCTGAATAGAACCTGAGATTAGGTGAATAATGGAGCAATCTATGTCTGCAACTTTAAGATTTATCATTGTTCCTTTTTCTAAACTGTATTTTTTAATCCTGAAAAATTTGCAGTCGGCCAAGGTTAGAATTCCTTCAGAATTCTGAGTATTGAGTAGAGTAGGATTTATATCATTAAAATTTATACTCTTTAAAGATTCTTCGATATGAAGTGTTCGAGATCTGTTATTCTGGTCAATTCTTCCCCAATCATAGACCCTGTATGTGGTATCTGAGTTTTGTTGAATTTCAAGTATTAAGTTCCCTCCGTCAATTGCATGAATTCGACCACTTTCGACGAGAACGGAGTCGCCTTCTTTAGATTCTATTCTGTGGCATAGGTTTTCCGCATCTTTATTTGCAAGTGCTTTTTTGAAATATTCCTTGTTTGTAGTTTCTTTAAACCCGATAAACAAACCAGCATCTCCCGTAGCATTTGCCACATACCAATTTTCAGTTTTTGGTTCACCATGAAGTGCAGATGCAATACTCTCGGGTGGATGAACTTGTAAGCTGAGTCTTTCATGGCAATCAAGCCATTTTACTAAAATCGGGAACCTTGCCTCTTTTTGCCAAATAGGCCCCATAATTGTATCGCAGTTGTTTGCGATAATCTCCCTTAGTGGCATCCCTTCGTACAAATCGTTTAATGCGATTGATTGTGCTTCATTGCGATCTACAATATCCCATGACTCACCCACTTTATCGGAGTCTAGTTTTATTTCTCTTTTAAAGAAAGTACTAAGCGAGGTTCCCCCCCACGGTCTTTCTTTATAAATAGGTTCAAACTTGATAATAGTCATAGAATTGTATTTTATAAGAATATGTGGTGGATTAAAAATTATGCTAGAATGTTAGCATTGTAGGGAGTTGAATGACTAAAGCAATTATTGAAAAACAAGTTGGCATTAAGAAGGCAACTCCTGAAAAGCAAGCAACCTTAGGTTTTGTTTTTGGTATTATTTCTATTTTGAGTTTTGTTTCACTTTGTGATTACGACCCAGGTAGCTTTCATTCATCACCCCCTACGCAAAACTCACCGTTATTGGGACAAGTTGGATTATCCTTAGCAAGTAATATTCTCGGTATTTTTGGCATTTCTGCATGGTTGTTGCCTTGGCTTTTTGGAACTTTATCCTTTCTTTCGTTTAGAAAAACTCAAAATAAAGAGAAACTGAGCAAATTTGTAACAATTGCATTATCAATTCTTTCAATTTGTATTTTAGCCAATATTCGTGATGTTCAAATTCGCGAAGACGGTAAGAGTAGTCTTTTTAATCCTAACATTTATGTTCATGGCGCTGGAGGTTCTGTTGGTGCCTTCATATATTCAGGTCAACCGATAAGCTCTCAACCGGAGGAGCAGGTTGGCGGATTTTTAAGACTATGGCTGGGTAGTTTAGGGGCAACGATGTTGGCACTTTGTATTCTGTTTTTTTGCCTTTCCATTCACTTCTCTTTCTCACCACTCCAGTTTTTTCTGACTCGTATAAAAATAGGGAAAGAATTTTTGAAACAAAATGGAGCGGAAAGCAGCAAGGAAACTCAAACCAAAGAGCCTAAAGAGAAAAATGTTCCAGATGAGATCGAGGTGTCCAATAAAGAGGACAAAAAGAAAAAATGGAAACTCCCTTGGAGTTCAGATGATGGGGACGAAGATTTGTTATTTGGTGATGTTTCTAAAGAGAATTCCAGTGAAAAATCTCCGGTAAAAGTTAAAGCTGTCAATACTGATTCGGTAAGGAGTGGGCCTGACGAAAAGAAAAGTAACAAAATCGAACCAACTATTTCTCAAGAACCTGAAGCAAAGAAACCCATCGATATACCTATTGAAAAAATTGAACCGATTGTTGATACTACTGGGCAAGATTCGAATTCAGAAACGAATGAAGGTATGGAAGGTTTCAAGGTAGTTAGAGCTGCCAAAACTGAAAAAGCAGGCGATCTATTTCCCGAGAGAAAAGGCGATTATCATTTTCCCCCCATGGAGTTACTAATGGAACCTCCGGAAGAAGAAGCGATTGGAGATGATGATCACATTCTGAAAGCAAAAAGACTTCAAGACACTTTAAGGGAATTCAAAATTGAGGTTGAAATGGGCGAAGTACATACTGGCCCGGTTATAACAAGATACGATTTACATCCTGCCGCTGGTGTACGCGTTGAAAAAATTGCTAATTTGGACAAGAATTTAGCGATGGCATTAAAAGCTGAAAGCGTGCGCATCCTTGCACCCGTGCCCGGGAAGGGTTGCGTTGGCATTGAGGTTCCTAATGCAACACCGATGCCTGTATGTATGAAGGAAATACTGCAGTCAAAAGCTTGGCATGAGGCAGGTGCAGAGATACCCATTGTTTTAGGAAAAGAAGCGAGCGGAAGACCGCTAGTTGCTGATCTTACTAAAATGCCGCATTTGCTTGTCGCTGGCTCAACTGGTTCAGGAAAAACCGTATGTATAAATGCAATAATTGCTTCCTTATGTTACCATTCCAGCCCAGAAGATGTCCGCTTCATCATGGTTGACCCGAAGATAGTCGAAATGAAGGTTTATAATGATTTACCTCATATGTTGATACCTGTTGTGACGGAGCCAAAAAAAGTGCCAGGTGCATTAAAGTGGCTTTTAATCGAAATGGAGAGGCGGTACCAAATCTTTTCCAAAATCGGCGTTCGGAATATTGCTGGATTCAACGCGAAAATACTCAAAGATAAGGCAGAAAAAGAGAAAGCTCAATTATTGGACGCACTAATGACTCCAGAGGAACGTGCGGCACTTAGTTCAATTGAAGTGCCCAGGGATGATGATGCCCTCGAGATACCAGAAAACAAGCTTCCATACATTGTTTGTATAATTGATGAATTGGCAGATTTGATGATGGTTGCCCAGGCTGATGTAGAGACTGGTATTGCCCGCCTTGCACAACTTGCGCGAGCTGCCGGAATCCACCTAATAATAGCTACGCAAAGACCCTCGGTTAATGTCATAACGGGTGTGATTAAGGCAAATTTGCCTAGTCGTATATCCTTTCGAGTTGCTTCTTATCGGGACAGTATGACTATTTTGGACGGCAAGGGTGCAGAGGCTCTGATCGGTAAGGGTGATATGTTATTCATTCCTCCAGGTAGTTCAACCTTTGCGAGAGCGCAGGGTGCTTTTGTGAGTGATGATGAAATTAATGGAATAGTTGATTTTCTTAAAATTAACGGACCTCCACAGATTATAGAAGAAGTCAGGGACCAAATCGATTCAGCCGGAGAAGAGGACGTTCTTGGAGGGAGCGACGATTCTGATGATGATCCAATGACCAAAAAAGCAATTGAGATCATTCGTTCAACGAAGAGAGCATCCACTTCTAATTTACAACGGAAATTAAGTATTGGTTATAATCGAGCGGCACGTATTATGGATGATCTTGAAGACCGGGGATTGGTCGGCCCGGATGTGGCAGGTCAAGGAAGAGAAATTTTAATGGATTTATGAAATCTCAGCTTGCTAATTTGTTAGAAGAAAGAAAAACTAGACTTCTTAAAATTTAATATGGCAATAGGGCAAAAATTAGAAGAGGCAAGAAACCGCAAGGGTATTTCACTCCGAGAGGCATCGGAGAGTACTAAAATTCGGGGTGATTACTTAAGTGCAATGGAAGCAAGTTCTTTCGATATAGACCTCCCCGAAGTGTACTTGCGTGGATTCGTAAAGTTATACGCTCGGTTTCTAGATTTAGATCAAGAATCTATTTTAGCAGATTTGGACTTAGAATTAGGTAAAGTATCTGGCAAAACTGCCAGAAAGTCTCTCGGTTCGATCGCTAATACTGAAGTTTCTGAAAATTCAGATTTTGCTAAATCTACTTCAACTGGAAGTTCTTCACCAAGTAAATACGATTCTAATTTGTCAAAACCAATATTTTTCGCGATTGGTTTGGTAGCAATAGTTCTTTTAATTGTGGGTATACTATATCTTACTTTTTCCGGAGAATCAGAAATATCACCCAAGGGGGCTAATGAAAATTCTACTATTCAGGAAGTGACTGTGAACCCGTTGTCTGTTCCTCTTTTGAAAGAGGGCGAAAATCCATCGGATATCTTTACACTTAAATTAGCCGCTATCGGACCAATTGAATTATTAATTATTGATGACCAAGGGGAGGGCACATTGAGGGATTTTAAAAACTTGGATACTGGTTGGGAGTACCAAATGAAAATTGCGAAATCTTTTCGATGTCATTGTTCAAATCTAGAAAATTTAAGATTTGCAATCGATGACGGAAAAGAAAAACAAATCGATTCAAGTGGTGCCGGCAACTTTAGCTGGAGTCCATGATTGAATTTAAAGGTCGGTTTGCCTTTAGAATATATGGTTTGTTACTGTAGTTAAAAAATTACAGAATTAATGGTAACATAATTCGTATTTAATTAAGAGAAGACCATCAAAGAGGACTATTTGTTTGATTAGAGTAGGTCTGGACTAATCATCCATGAATGCTTTCTTTGCAAACCAAAACCATGTATTCCCTTTTGTAATTGCTGAGAATTCAATCTTCGCAAGTGAGTCGTCATTTTTAGTAAGCCGAACGGCAACATCTTTTACGTTTTGATTGTCTATAATGTTGCTGATTGCTTCTCTTGCTATATCGAGATCTTGAGGGCATATGAAGTTTAAGAAAGGCTTTCCCTTCAAAATATCTACAGAATATCCCAGGAAATCTGACCATGCGGAATCATTTCCGTGAAAGATGATTTCTCCGTCTATAATTTCCATTGTTCCTGAAAAGTCAGAATCGGAAGATAGACCATCAAGGGTAAATGTTTTTGTCTCTACTGGTACAGAGCCTTTTTGGGACAGTTTGAAATTTTGGTAGTGCTTTGGTGTTATATCGATTCTTTTCTTAAACGCTCGATGGAAGTAATGAACACTTTCAAATCCACATGCTACGGATACCTGCTTGACGCTTACCTTAGTGGTGGAGAGCATTTTCTTGGCTTGTGAGATTCTAGTTTTGATTAAATCTTCTGTTGGGCTGGTTTTGAACTCCTGCTTGTATAATGATGCAAACCGACTGCTACTGAGGCTAAGTTTTTCAGCCATTTTTTTGATCGTCCATGGAAGATGAAAAGTTTCGTGTACTTCCGATCGCAAGTCCCGTAGTTTTTGGGAGTGGTCTGGCATAGATAATACAAAATCTTGCTTCGAGAAACGAATAATTTTAGTGAGTAATTCGTCAAGCGTGCATGCTACTACTCGATCCCACATCATATCTAGTGCACGACATTCCTTCGATATTTTTTCTAAAAGTGCATCGATAAAATAGGACTGAAGTGGGGAATGAATTTCGTTTGTTTCAAACCCGACTTGATTTACTAAACGTGAGGCATCGGATCCTTTAAATGCAAGCGAATCATAATTCCATTGTTCGCCTTTACTTTTAATGTAATGAGGGAAACCCGGTGCAATTAAAATACAATCACCTGCGGTTACATCGTGAAGTCCAATTTTAGTTTTAACTAGAACAGGATTTTTGAAAAAGTATAAGGTATACTCTCTTTTTCCCTTTGCTAGATCTATTATATCAGTACTCTTTTGTTTTACGGCGATATCACAGGCAGTAATTCTAATTTTCATAATTTAGTTAAAATGTAAGTTAAAACTTAAACTTATATGCAGGGAGCATAATAAGTCAACTTTCTTAAATTGCCATCATGTGGCAGAGCTTAATCGGAGTAAAATTCTCTTTTAGGATAATTTTTTATTAATTCCGCCTCTCGTCATAGGTGCTGAAATTAATTATATTCACAAATATACTATTGATTATGGGTTGTTGGGAGGTAGATGGATATAGGTAATTTCACTGTATACTAAGATGAAAGTAATCTTGGAAGCCGTACAAATAAACAATTATCTTTGAAGAATATTATTGAAATTAAGTGCACCTCTCCGGATGAGAAATCAGCACAACTTCCAAGGCTTACAGATACATAATATTTAGTGAGTCAAATGCAAGAGGTGCAAGTTTAGTTCTTGCGACATCTTCGGTTGCGCTAAATGGGGGAAGTATCTTCAGGAAAGATTAATTATCCGCATTGGGATCGACGCATTTGGGGCCTTTCAATGCGTCAATTTGGCCAACGATTTGAGGATGATTTTCCGCTTCTTCGTTGAGGCTAACCCACTCTTGTAATTCATCAGGAACATCCATGTCAGGGAAAATTGCCTCTACAGGGCATTCGTCCATGCATGCGTTGCAATCAATGCAAGTTTCTGGGTTTATGTAAAGTCGATCGGGTAGTTCATGGAATGCGTCAACTGGGCAAACAGAGACACAACTCGTAAATTTACAGTCAACACATTTTTCGGTTACAACATAAGTCATGTTTACAAATTAGTTTTAGTTTTGTTAAATTAAAAAAAGCGAACAGGTGAGCCTTCTTGTGCTTCTTTTGCTTGCCTTGCATGCTCTTCGTCGGAGCATGGGGAGTTAGTTGGTACATTTGCCTCGTTTGAAGTTGAATTAACAAGTTTGTTACTAAGAAGATAGTTTTCCACTTCTTCACCGCTCACATCGGCAAGCATTATACCGTCAACTTCTACGCAGGGAGAAAGTGGTTGAGAAGACTTTTCTACCATTTCCGCGTATATTGCTTGGTTGTTGATAATATCGAGATCTTCGTATTCTAATGAATATTTATCCATTATCGCACGAACTCCCATGCTCCAACCGCACTGAGGTTTTAGGTATGCTTTTATTTTCATACTAATTTTAATAAATAAAAAATTTCAAAATAGCAAATACAAGGTGAACTTTACTAAAACGAGGTATATATTTTGGAAATTTTCGGAATACCTTAACATTTTAAGTTTAGATGCCCCTTTGGTAGTTCTCGTATGGCAGGACTTTTTTGCTGATATTTTAGAAGTTGAACTAACTTATTCAAATAGGTTAGTTTTTTTACTTTCTGTTTGGCTAGCCTACAGTGCTGACCGAATATTAGAATGCGTAGGCGCAAAGTCGGGAAGGAAATTATTTAAAAGACATTTGTTTTTTTATCAAAACTACAAACAATTTGGTTTTGTTTGGGGTGTCGTTTTATCTGTTTCTGTTCTATTGACTTGTTTGAATTTTGAACGAACAGAAGTCTTTTACTGTTTGGGTCTTTTATCTATCGTTTTGGTAAATCAAGTCTGGAGTTTTTATGAACCACGGTTTTTTTTTAAATTAATTTCCAAATCTCTTCGAACTTCAATTATTTTAACCATCGGATGTGTATTTTTACCCGTTATTTTGTGCGAGGGATTAAAAGTAAATAATTATCTATTGATTTTTTTGATCACTCACCTGTTTTGGATTAATTGTGCATTAAGCAAGTCATGGGAGTTTGAAACCCTTGATTTAAAAAAACCTTCTCTCATTCCCTTTTTGAAGAATCAAAACTTTTATAGTGAAATTTGTGTACTTACACTATTACTTTCTTCAGTAAACCTATGCCTCTATTTTTTCAACATCCATGTAGAGATTATCTCTTTGAGTTTAATATTTACAGTTTATTTTTTAATTATATTTTTAATAAAATCGAAAATGTGTAAGGCCCAAAAAATAATTTTATTGGATCAATTTTATTGGATTACTCCCTTATGTTATAGTTTTGTGTAAATATTATGAGTTTTGATCACATTGCGCCTATTTACAATATCGGAGAAAATATTTTCTTTGGAAATCAATTAAATTTAGCGAGGACGGTTTTCACCGATGAGTTGATGAATTCCCATTCGGTACTTTTATTGGGGGAGGGGAGAGGGAAATTTCTCCAGGAATTGCTTGCGATTAATCATAACTGTTCTGTAACAATCGTTGATTCATCTTCAAGGATGATTCGCTACCAAAAATCAAAAGTTTCGAAGGCTAACTTCGATCGCGTTAATTTCCACTGTGTTTCAATTGAAACTTTTTCAACCAATCAAAAATTTGATCTGATATGTTCATTTTTCTTTTGGGATTGTTTTACAGTCCAACAGATCAATAAGTTAGTACCATCTTGTAGTACACTTTTATTAACAAAAGGCTTATGGATTACCAGTGATTTTATTGATTTAATGAATCATAAAAACTATGTTAATTATTTTAAAATCCGATTATTATATTTATTCTTTCATTTAACTACCGGAATTCGTGCATGGCGTGTAGAACCATTCAGAAATTTTGCCCAAGAAAATGGTCTTCGTTTATTGAAAACTGATGAAACTAAGAAAAATTTCATCTGTACAGAACTTTATCAAAAGATAATCTAATTGTGATTTTCGGTCTAAAATTCTTGACCACTACTAGCCTAACTACAAAATAGATCGTTCTGTTGCTTGATGAGCTGGTTATATAGAATATACTAACAGTTCACACTAAACTTTTTTAAATATGACATTACCCCAAAAACAAGGATTGTACGATCCCGCAAACGAACATGAGAATTGCGGAATAGGCTTGATTGTAGACATGAAGGGCAGGCGCTCTCACGAAATTGTCCAAGGAGCGCTAGAAATTTGCGTAAATTTAGATCATCGAGGCGGATGCGGATGTGACCCCATTACTGGAGATGGTGCCGGTATATTTATCCAATTGCCTGACAAGTTTCTTAGGAAATCATGTTTTGCAGAAATGTCATTAACTCTACCTCCAGAGGGAGATTACGGTGCCGCATTCATTTATCTGTCTAAAGATGAGGATTTATATTCAAATGAAAAAACTGTAACCGCAGAAGTTCTTGCTGAACTGGAAATGGAATTGCTTGGTTGGAGAACTGTTCCCGTAAGAAGCGAAATTTTAGGAAAAGCTTCTGCAGAATGTGAACCCAGAATGGAACAACTTTTCGTTAAACGCCCTCAAGGAACTGAACCGGGGTTACCTTTTGAAAGAAAACTTTATCTAGCCCGTAGGATTATCAGTCATCGCTTGAGGTTCAGCTCCAAGGATCCTGATGTTAGTTTTCATGTAAGTTCGTTTTCCTCAAAAACAATGACTTACAAGGGAATGTTGACTACTCAACAACTAACGGATTACTTCCCGGACTTACTTGATCCTTCAATGGAGTCTGCCCTAGCACTGACTCATTCGAGATTTTCAACTAATACATTTCCAAGTTGGCACAGGGCACAACCATTTCGTTATTTATGTCATAACGGAGAAATTAATACTGTACGAGGGAACGAAAATTGGTTGTATGCCCGTCAAATGCAACTTGCAAGCAATGTATTTGGGGATGATGTCAAAAAATTGCTTCCTATCATAAGGGAGGACGGTTCAGATTCACAAAAGTTTGATAATTGTTTGGAGTTTCTAATACTCTCTGGTCGAAGTTTATCTCATGCAATGATGATGATGATTCCAGAACCGTGGGAAAAACATCAGGACATGCCTCAATTCAAGCGTGACTTTTATGAATTTCACGCATGCGTTATGGAGCCATGGGATGGGCCAGCTTCTATTGCTTTTTCAGATGGTACTCAAATTGGTGCCGTTTTAGACAGGAACGGGTTGAGACCTTCGCGATATTACGTAACGAAGGATGACAAAGTAATTTTAGCTTCCGAGGTGGGGGTTCTTTCTTCCATCGATCCGTTGAATGTTGTCAAAAAAGGCCGACTTGAACCTGGTAGAATGTTTTTAATCGATATGGACCAGGGTAGGATAATTGACGATACGGAACTCAAAAAATCGATTGCCCAGGAACAACCGTATGGGATGTGGCTGAAGGAATCGATGATAAACTCAAATTCTTTGCCTTTGCCTCAACACAAAACGGAGGATGATTTTTCCTCAATTGTTGTCACACAAAAAGCATTTGGTTACACCTTTGAAGACCTTAGGTTCTTGATTGGGCCAAGTGCTCAATCTGGTAAGCAACCGCTTGGTTCGATGGGTAATGATTCACCGTTGGCAGTTCTCTCAGACAAATCCCAATCTCTCTATAATTATTTCAAGCAGTTGTTTGCTCAGGTAACTAATCCACCGATCGATCCCATACGTGAGGAACTAGTAACTGCTTCAATAAGCTTTGTAGGCTCAGAAGGTAATTTAACAAAACCCGGTCCGAAAAGTTGTAAGTTGATCAAATACGATTCACCATTGATAGACGATATTCAGACAACTCAACTTAAGGGTAAGTTACCCTCGGGTTTTATGTCATCAACTTTACCTATTCTATTTAAGCCCGATAGCTCAAAGCTTCATGGGGAAGACCTAGAAATTGCCCTAGAGGCATTATTTCGGAAGGCTGATGAAGCGATTATCGAAGGTGTTAATGTTCTTATTTTATCTGATCGTGAATTGTCCTCTGAGCGGGCTGCAATGCCTGCACTATTGGCATGTTCAGGGTTGCATCATCACCTTACAAGGAATGGGACAAGGACAAAAGTCTCCCTCGTTCTTGAATCGGGTGAGCCTCGTGAAGTGCAACACTTCGCCTTACTCATTGGGTATGGAGTGGATCTGATAAATCCATATTTAGCACTTCAAACTGTTCGTCACATGATAGTCACTGGAGATCTTAAGGGTGATCCTGTGATTGCCTGTAAGCATTTCTTGAAGGCTAATCTCAATGGAGTCATTAAGACAATGTCCAAAATGGGTATCTCCACCGTAGCGTCTTATCGAGGTGCTCAAATTTTTGAGTCAATTGGATTAAATCAATTACTCATAGATAAATATTTTACTAAAACCGCCACGAGAGTGGAGGGAATAGGAATTGATGCAATTGCTTCTGAATCTCGTCACCGACACAGCTTTGCTTTTGCGCCTAGACCCGATGAGCGTGCTTTACCCTTGGACCCTGGTGGCGTTTACCAGTGGAGATCTACTGGAGAAAAGCATTTATTTAATCCAAATACTATTCATAAATTACAAAAAGCTACACGGCTTGGAGATTATGAAGTCTTTAGGGAATATTCGAATGCTGTAAATGACCAGTCTAGGGATCTCTATACATTGAGGGGACTGATGGAGTTCAAGGTTGATGATCAAACTGAAATCCCGCTAGAAGAGGTCGAACCTGCTTCGGAAATAGTTAAAAGATTCAAGACGGGCGCAATGTCTTATGGTTCAATTTCCAAAGAAGCACATGAAAGTTTGGCCATTGCGATGAACCGAATTGGTGGTAAGTCCAATACAGGGGAGGGAGGAGAGGATCTCGATCGATTTACACCAGACCCTGATGGAACTTCCCGTAGGTCGGCAATTAAACAAGTGGCAAGTGGCAGATTTGGTGTAACTAGTTATTATTTGGTCAATTCAGATGAAATCCAAATTAAAATTGTTCAAGGTGCTAAACCTGGCGAGGGTGGAGAACTGCCTGGTCATAAAGTCTTACCGCCTATCGCAAAGACCAGGGGAACCACACCAGGAGTGGGATTAATTTCTCCGCCACCCCATCACGATATCTATTCAATTGAAGATTTAGCTGAATTGATTCATGATCTTAAAAACTCCAACATTCATGCTCGAGTAAATGTAAAACTCGTCTCTGAAGTGGGAGTGGGTACGATTGCGGCAGGAGTAGCAAAAGCAAAAGCGGATGTAATTCTTGTTTCAGGATATGATGGTGGGACTGGTGCCTCGCCTCGGTCTTCAATCCAGCATGCGGGAGCACCATGGGAATTAGGGGTTGCAGAAACAAATCAGACTCTTCTTCTCAATGATTTGCGAAGTCGAATTGTTTTAGAAACCGATGGTCAGCTTAAAACGGGACGAGATGTTGCCATTGCTTGCTTATTAGGTGCGGAGGAATTCGGTTTTGCGACTGCTCCTTTAGTCACGCTGGGATGTTTGATGATGAGAGTCTGTCATAAAAATACCTGCCCCGTTGGTATCGCTACTCAAGATCCTCGTCTCCGCAAGAAATTTGCAGGAGGGGCGGATGCGGTAGTAAACTTCATGCAGTTCATCGCCGAGGAAATGCGCGAAACGATGGCCAAGCTTGGGTTCCGCTCGATTAATGAAATGGTTGGCCGGGTGGACAGGTTAGAACTACGCAACGCGGTGGATCATTGGAAAGCAAAGGGCCTTGATTATTCAAAAATTTTATACCGTCCTGATGTGGGTCCTGAAGTGGGGACATACTGTCAAATGAAGCAGGACCATTTGCTCGATAATTCCCTTGATCTTAGAGAGATCCTGAATGCTTCTAAACCAGCACTTGAGAATAGTGAAGCAGTTGAAATTGATTTACCTATAGTCAATACCGATCGTGTGGTGGGTACTATAACAGGTGCTGAAGTTTCCAGAAAATTTGGTCCAGTTGGATTACCGGATGATACTATTACAATAAAATTAAATGGCTCTGCTGGGCAAAGCTTGGGTGCTTTTTGCCCCAACGGCATGACTTTTAAAGTCGAGGGTGACACGAATGATTACTGTGGAAAAGGCTTATCCGGGGCTAAGATAATTGTAAGACCACCCGAGAATTCATCTTTTGTTGCTCATGAAAATATAATTACGGGTAACGTATGTTTTTATGGAGCCACAGGGGGTGAGGCATATATCGCCGGAGTGGCAGGAGAAAGGTTTTGCGTGAGAAACTCAGGTGTCAAAGCAGTTGTTGAAGGGCTTGGTGACCATGGATGTGAGTACATGACAGGAGGACTCGTTTTATGCCTTGGTAAGACAGGGAGAAACTTTGCAGCCGGAATGTCTGGCGGGGTAGCTTATGTTCTTGATGAGGATGGCCAATTTTCGAATAAAAGATTGAACCATGAAATGGTAAAAGTGTACCCATTGGTAGAATGTGATGATTCGGAAATCCTCGAGGTCAAAGAATTGATTGCAAAGCATGTTGATTATACGGGTTCGCAAAGAGGACAAGATATTCTTGAAGATTGGGAAACATTTTCAAACAAGTTTATCAAAATTTTACCCGAGGATTATGAACGTGTTTTACTGGCATTAAAAAAAGCAGAAGAACGAGGATTAAAAGGAGACGATGCAGCTCAGGCAGCATTCGAAGAAAATGTGGCCGCCGGTCATTAATATAAACTTCATTAAGGAGATTTAAAAAAAGTTATGGGTAAGCCTACAGGATTTTTAGAACATGAAAGACGACCAATACCAAATCGTGTTCCAACCGAGCGTGTAAAAGATTGGAATGAAATACATGAACCTTTCGAAGAAGAGAAGGTTCGTGTTCAGGGGGCGAGGTGTATGGATTGTGGAACACCTTATTGCCATACTGGAATGACAATAAGCAATATGGCAAGTGGATGCCCGGTTAACAACTTGATCCCGGAATGGAATGATCTTGTTTATAACAATAAATGGGAGGATGCTTTAGAGAGGCTTCACAAAACAAATAATTTTCCGGAATTTACCGGTCGGGTATGCCCTGCCCCTTGTGAGGGGTCTTGTGTACTGGGTGTTATTGAACCACCAGTGGCAATTAAAAGTATTGAATGTTCCATTATTGATAAAGGATTTGCTGAAGGGTGGGTAAAGCCAAACCCTCCCAAGTCCCGTTCGGGTAAAAAGGTTGCAGTTGTGGGATCAGGACCAGCCGGTTTGTCGGCGGCAGATCAATTAAACAAAGCTGGGCATTTAGTAACGGTTTTCGAGCGGGCAGACCGAATTGGCGGTCTACTTGTTTATGGAATTCCTAATATGAAATTAGATAAGGAAATTGTACAAAGGCGAGTCGATTTATTGAGTGAGGAAGGAATTGAATTTGTAGTATCCACTGAGATCGGTAAAGATATACCCGCCAAACAATTACTGGAAGATTATGATTCGGTCTTGCTTTGTTGTGGTGCTACGAAACCCAGGGATCTCCCTATTGAAGGACGGGAACTTAATGGGGTTCATTTTGCGATGGAGTTCTTAACCAAAAATACTCAAGGACTGTTGGAACTAAAAGACATTACCTCATTTGAGACAGCGGCGAAGGGAAAAGATGCAGTTGTAATAGGTGGTGGAGATACTGGTACTGATTGCGTCGGAACTTCATTGCGACATGGTTGTGCAAGTATTACGCAGCTTGAAATTATGCCGCGACCTCCGGAAGAACGTGCTTCTGATAACCCATGGCCTGAATGGCCTAAAGTTTATAAGATGGATTACGGCCAAGAAGAAGCGAAAGAGATTTTTGGCGATGACCCTCGAAATTATTTAACAGCAACAAAGAAATTTGTCGGAGATGAAAATGGTAATTTAAAAGCCGTTCTGATTCATGAAATTGAATGGAAACAAGACAATGGGCGTTTTACACCCGTGGAGGTTCCTGGTTCAGAGCGCGAAATTCCCGCACAAGTTGCATTTTTAGCTATGGGCTTTCTTGGACCCGAAGATATCATTGCGGAGGAATTAGGGCTAGAAAGAGATTCTCGATCCAATATTCACGCTGAATATGGAAAATTTAACACAAACATTGAAGGAGTCTTTTCTGCTGGTGACATGAGAAGAGGCCAGTCACTTATTGTTTGGGCAATTAATGAAGGTAGGGCTGCTGCAAGAGAATGTGATCGTTTCTTAATGGGCGAAACCTCGTTACCATAATTTTGATGCAGGTTGTTTGCCTAGATTTAGAAGGAGTACTAGTTCCCGAAATTTGGATAGCATTTGCGGAAGAAACGGGAGTCCATGAATTAAAGCGCACTACTAGAGATGAGCCCGATTACGAGGTGCTTATGCAATATCGTTTGGATATTCTGGATAAGAATGGTTTCACACTAACAGAAATACAAGAGGTTATTGGCACATTAAATCCTTTTCCGGGTGCATTCGAATTTGTAGAGACAATTAGAGAGGATTATGAATTAATTATTCTATCAGATACCTTTAAAGAGTTTGCGGGTCCGTTGATGAAAAAGTTAGGATATCCGACTTTATTCTGCCATGAGCTTGTCGTGGATGAGAATGATAAAATAAAAGCGATTCAATTGAGACTGGCTGACCATAAAAGAAAATCGGTACAATATCTGCAAAAACTTAACTTTGAAGTCATCGCATCGGGAGATAGTTATAATGATATTGGAATGTTAAAGACTGCCGATTATTGTACTTTATTTAATCCGCCAAGTTCCTTAGTGAGCGAGTATCCTGATATGCCTATTGTATCTGACTACCAGCAATTACACTCATTTATACAAAAAACGGCCTCATGATCTCGCTTCTTGTAGGAACAAATCGGGAGGGGAGTTTGTCTTCTGTTTTGACTAACTGGTTGGGGCAGGTTTACCAGGAGCTTGGGGTAGAACATAAAGTTTTAGAATTGAGCGATCTTCCCCCAGAAACTTTTTCTCCTCAAGCCTATACAAATAAACCGAAAAAAGTAGAGGAATTTACAGATTTCATTCTCAATTCTTCTGGCTTAGTTGTGGTAACTCCAGAGTATAATGGAAGTATGAGCGGGGCTTTAAAATTGTTTATCGATATGTTGCCTTTTCCTGAAAGCTTTGAAAATAGGCCTATTTGTTATGTGGGTATCGCGTCCGGACAGTTTGGTGCACTTCGACCTGTCGAACACTTACAACAAGTGTTTGGTTATCGTAATGCCTATAATTTTCCAAAGCGCGTATTTGTACCGGCAGTCTATAAATCAGTCGATAAGGAAAAAGGGGTGGTCTGTGAAGATTTGGATAAAAGGTTACGTGATCAAGCAACTGGTTTTATCGAATATTGTAGTTCATTGGGAAAGAAGTTTTAATATTCTTCCCTACTTTGGTTTACGCAAGAATTGGGTTCAGTACCCGCCCGTGAACATCGGTAAGTCGTAAATCGCGACCACCATGTCGAAAGGTCAGGTTTTCATGATCTAAACCTAACAGGTGTAGCACCGTTCCCCAAAGGTCATAAAAGTCACATTTATCTTCGGTTACATGATACCCAAATTCATCCGTTGATCCATAAACGGTTCCACCTTTAATTCCTCCACCGGCCATCCAGATGGAGAATCCATACGGGTTGTGATCTCTTCCATCCGATCCTTGGGAGAATGGAGTACGTCCAAATTCACCTGCCCAAATAACCAAAGTCTCGTCTAGCAGACCACGGACTTTTAAATCTTGAAGTAACCCGGCTATCGGTTGGTCTACTTGGTGAGCCATGGCTGAATGTCCTTTTTCTAAAACACCATGCTGGTCCCATGGGTTAGCTGCTCCTCCCGCTCCAAGTTTTTCCGTTAAGCAGCTCAATTCAACGAATCGAACACCTCTTTCCACCAATCTTCGGGCCAGAAGGCACTGCTTGGCATAACTTGCTTTTTGAATATCTGAAGAATCTAAGCCATAAAGTTTTTTGGTGGCTTCTGTTTCCCCTTGGATCTCACACAACTCGGGAACGGCAGCCTGCATTTTATATGCAACTTCATGATTTTGAATGGCAGCCTCAACTTGTTGATTATTTCCTACCTGATGCAGAAATTGTTGATCGAAGGATTTATGAAAATCTAATCTTTTACGTTGTGAGAAAATTGATTCTCTTGGTGTTACATTTATTATTGGTTCATCTTTATCGACCTGGAGAATAGATCCTTGGTTATTTGCGGGAAGGTACCCACTTCCATATAATCCAACTCCTCCATGGGGTGGAACCGATCCACCACTATGTAGAACAACAAAGCCAGGCAAGTTCTGATTGAGGTTACCAAGCCCATAATTTACCCAAGCCCCTGCGGTGGGATGTCCCATGAAAGGAAAACCAGTATGGATAGCATAGTTTCCCTGTGCATGTTCGTTCACTTTGCTGGTCATCGAGCGAATCACGGCAATTTCATCGATCATTTCAGCGGTTCGTGGAAATATTGAGCTAACCGGAATTCCACTTTGTCCGTACCTTTTAAATTTGAAGGGAGAGGGGAAAACATTTCCGTTATTATTGAATTGGGTACGCTCGACCTTGCCCGGCATGGGTTGCCCTGCAAACTTGTTAAGGGTTGGTTTCGGATCAAATGTATCGATGTGAGAAACTCCACCGGACATGTAGCAGAAGATGACACTTTTAGCCTTGGGTGTGAAGTGGGGTTTTGCTGAAAGCTTGTTTTGCCCAAGCAGTCCTTGGAGGGCAAGCATGCCAAATCCGCTTGAGCAAGTGGTGAGCATTTTACGACGATTTAGTAGGCTATTCATAGGAAGTTTATTTTAAATAAATGAATTCTTTCATATTAAAAAGGGCGAGAGCTAGATCTTGAAGTTTTGGTTTATCTGCAATTACGTTAGCCTCAAGTTCTAGGAGTCTTTTTTCTAAAGAATTTCGTTGAGCAGTAAGTTTTGTGTACAGGTTCATTTCTTCAATAGATAATGACTTCTCTGCTTCCTTAAAACTTACATAGGAATCTGGATGAAAGATGGTATTGATTTCACTTTGAGTAAGGGCCCGGTCATAAACTGAAGCCCGACTGATACTACCGTGTAACATCCGTTGAGGACTAGCCGGGAGGTGTCTGACACCAAAAGTAAGTACAGATTTATTTTTCTGGTACTTGTAAAGACTTGTAGTGTATGGCTTCCCATACATTTTTCCATTGCGATAACCAGTGATTTTTCCATCAAGGGAATAAGTTATAGCAATATGAACTAATTCGTTATGGGCAATATTTTCGGGAGGTGCGGAAGGAAAAGGCTTTGTTCTGGAAAAACCATTACTACCTGACATCCATTTCCTTGTCTCTTTTTCGGCAAAGACAATCGAATCAAAAACACTACCATTCGTGCTTTGTATTGTGATCACTCCACCAGCTCGTTGGCTGAGACTATCTAGTTCTACCCAAGTAGAAAGTGTTTTTTCGGCAACTGCTATTGGTAGGGTATCGGTTACCGCGTGTCCTCCTTTGCGAAGAATTAATCTTCCATTTTTCACAGCAGCACCATTTTTGAGGTTGGCTTTTAGACCTAGTATTTGATCTTTCAGTCCGCTTTCAAAGTTCCATTGAAGAACTGGATCAAGAGAATGCTTCTTTTTCGGACCTGTAGAAGATTTTTTGCTTTCGATTAAATTCTCCCGAACAGGGTCAATGATTCCTGAAATCTCTTTGCTTAGATTTAATTTCTTCTCGTTCAATCTCAGTATTATATTTTTTTGTTTCGCACTTTCCTGCTCCGAAACCGTTAAGTAATCAATTGATTGTTTGATCTCATTTTGAGTTGGGTTTCTTCCGAGGGAGTTTCGAAACATAACGGTTATCTTGTCTTTTAAATCGCCATTCCTATGTAAGTTTGCAAATTCCCTTGCAGCTCTGATTACCAGGGGGTCATTCATCAGCGTAAGTGACTGAGCAGGTACATTTGTAATATCACGCCTGCCTTTGGTTGAGGAGGGTACTGGTGCATCAAAAACAGATAGAAATGGGTCTAACGAATTCCGTTTCACTTGTCTGTAAACCGATCTTCTTACACTGTTAGAGGGTTCGGGGACACCTTCAGCAACCCTGTCTAATTTGATTCTGCCCGAAGCCAAAAGCATGGAGTCATGAATCGCTTCGGCTTCTAGCCTGCGGAGATTAGCATGAGAAAGTAGTAAGTTGTTTGGATCGCTCTGTTGTGCTTTAGCGGAAGGTTTTGAAGATGCCCGAAAAGCTTTGGTTGTAACAAGAAACTTGATCATACTTTTAATAGACCACCCATCTTCCCTAAATTTGGTGGCGAGGAAATCTAGGAGTTCCGGGTGTGTGGGTTTTTCTCCCAATCTTCCGAAGTTGTCAGGAGTTCTGACAATCCCGTGGCCAAATAAATGGTGCCAAATTCGATTTACGATCACCCGGGATGTAAAAGGGTTATCTTTCCGCAACAGATCTTTTGCGAATTCTAATCTGCCAATGGAATCCTTAGGGTAGGGGGTAGGATCAATCGCCTCTAAAAATCTTCTTGGTACTTTATGCGTCGGCTTCTTGTGGTTTCCTCTTTCGAATAATGCTTGTTCAAATGGTTCTCCGTCCAGTAATCCTGGAGCTAGGCGTGGTGCTTTGATCAGGGATTCAATTTTACGATATTCCGAAATGAAATTTTTACAGGTTGGTACTTCTTTTAGGGAATTGGGTAGTATGCCCTGCTTGATCAATGAATTAAGAATTCTAGCTTGAGCATCAGTTATGGAATTATCTTCCCAAGCTTTGATTGCATCCTTAATTACTCGTGCATAGAGAATTGCTAAATCTTGTGAGTTTGTTGCGGGTAAAGAAGTGGTAAATAAAGGAGAGAGAATTTCAGATACCTCATCTCTTGGTGCAGGTTCATCATGAGGAGCATAAAAAGCCTCTGTTACCCCAAACCAAGAGCGTTCAGCATTTCCTGCTTCTACTGGATGGTCACGGCTGGTGGTTACTTCGAGGTATCCGGTTTCTCCTGCCCAGTAGTCCGTTTTGAAACGGATCCATTTTTCTACCTTAGGCTCGGGTGAGGATTTTTGGTATACGGTTCCTCTTCTCGGATAATTCCATACTGAATATCGAACGGTAGTACCTTTGTCTCCGATAACTCGAATCCAAAGGTTGCCTTTTTCAAATTTAAATCGGGGAGAAGAAAGGGTTCCATTTTGTTTGGTACTAAATAAATGAGTGTAAACACCAGCTGGCATGATATTATGTATTATCTCTTCACCCTTAAAGTTGAGGGAGAATTGCCCTGCTTTTGTTGAATGTTCGTTCAGTCCGGATCCACTCTTTTTCCATTTTGCGTAAGTCTCCTGTATGCCAAGGTTCCAATAATTTTTGTTTGAATTCTGGAGACGCGAAACAATTCGGTTTCTGCTCTCTTCAACCTGCTTCTTTAATCGTTCCCACTCCTTTGAGAATTCCTGAGCTTTAAGAGTATGAAGTTTTTTCCATGGCATTAGAAAGTCGAGAGCTTGATCGGAAGGCGATATTTTCTGAGTACTATTTTTTAATTTGTTTTCGATATCGATTTCCATCCATGATTGTACGAATTCGTTCTTAATTTCCTGTTTTAGAGAGGTAAGTTTATCTTTATGCTCATGTAAAGTTGAAGGATCATCTATCACTTTCTGTGCAGGCCGACCGTTGGAGAGAATACCGAATAATGCATAATAATCGTCCTGGCTGATCGCATCGAACTTATGGTGATGACAGCGGGCACACGATACGGTCAGACCGAGAAAGGTTTTTGTTACGGTATCAATTTGGTCATCGGTAAAGCGCACATGCTCATCCAATGCATCCGTTGGAGCAAAGCCATGAAGTACAAAGCGAAGATGCGCTGTTCCGATAGTAGATTCATTAATCCCGAGAACTTTGTTAATCCTTGGCTTTTCGACTAGATCACCAGCTATATGCTCAAGGACAAGTTGATCAAAACTGATGTCTGCATTAAGTGCACGTATTAGGTAATTACGATAGCGGAATGCATTTGGAATCCTGGGATCCCCTTCACTGCCGTGGGAGTCTGCATAGCGAACCCAGTCCATCCAATGCCTAGCCCACCTTTCTCCAAATTGAGGACTATTCAGCATTATATCACTGAATTCATGAACCGCCTTATCCATGTTTTCCTTGGATAATTCTGTGAAGCGATTTTGTTCTTCAATGGATGGGGGCAGCCCAGTTAATGCGTAGGATAATCTTCTCAAAATCGATAAAGGTTCCTCGTTTTTGTTTAGCACTAGTCCTGCACCCTTTATCTTTTTAGTAAGAAATTGATCTACCGGGTGTTCTTTCTTCGCTGAGTAAGTATTTACCGTACGGACGGGTTGAAAGCTCCACCACAACTTTCTTTTTTCGCGAATTTTTTCCCATGAAGTTTCCTTGGCAAATTCCTCTGCAGTTGGCGGTTTTTCTCTAGGATCATAAGCACCATTAGAGATCCATTGTTCAAAATCCAAGATTATAGATTCTGAAAGCTTCGGTCCTCCCTTAGGCATTTTTAGGTTTTTTATTTCATGCCCCATTACTTTGAGCAACAAACTTTCCTTGGGGTCCTTTAAAGATATTGCTGACCCTCGATTACCTCCCTCGATAAGTCCATTTTTATAATCTAAAATCAATCCTGACTTTGATTTATTTATACTATTGTGACAATCGTAGCAATTTTCTGCCAGCACAGGTCGAATTCTTGATTCAAAAAATTCTGCCTGATTTATCGCTTTTAACGAAGTAAGTAAAAAGAAAGAAGAAAATATGAGGGTTAGATATCTTGTAACCATTACCTCTAGGATTCCATAAATGGAGCTATTGTCAAATTTGGAAATAATATTTTCGGGGGATTTTGTAAAAGGCCCTCACATTAAATAAGCAATTGACCATGGAGTTCGCTTCGTAAAGTTTATTGAATTTATGAATCAACTTGTAGTAATTGCAACAAACGCATGTGGTTGGCCTAACCTTATCAAGTTAAACAACGGGCAAGTTCTTTGTACTTATTTTAATGCCCCTAGCCATGGACTGATGGAAGGTGACTTGGTTTGCTCTCTTAGTGATCGCAATAGGAAAAAATGGAAAAAATTATCGGTAGTTGCGAAAAAGCCGAAGGGTGGAAACCGGATGCATTTAGCAGTTGGTCAGGCACATAATGGAGATTTGCTCTGCTTTAACAGCGGCTTTTTTGTTAAAGATGAAAAATTTGTCGGGTTTTCAGGTCATTGGTTATCTAGATCAAAGGACCGGGGTAAGTCTTGGGAGGTCCAAAGTAATCCTGTTGTTCCAAAAGGAATTGAATCCACTATTCCCTTTGGTCGAGTCATACAATTAGAGAATAAGGAATTGGCATATTCATCTTATCGATCACATGGGCAAGGAAATCCAAGTGAAACATGGATGATTATTTCCGAAGATGATGGTGAAACATGGACACGGTCTTTAAAGTTCGGATCTAATGATTCTAATGAAGCTACATTATGTAAGCTAGAGGATGGACGAGTGCTCGCCGCAACGAGGACACATATTGATCACCATGTAAAACTTTGTGAACTTTCAAACCAGGGGAAAAGGTGGAAAGATAAAGGTCCTCTTACTTTACCAATGCAGCATCCAGCTGACTTAACGATCCTTTCTGAGAAATGCCTCTTGATGACCTATGGAATTCGTAATCGCGGGCTTATGGGAATCGGTGCGAGGATTAGCATTGATGGAGGTATCACTTGGAGACCGCCTTGGGTCATTCATCAGTTTGGATCTGAAGCTAAGGACATTGGTTATCCATCGACAGTTTTGTTAGATAAAAAAGGAAATTTGCTTACTGCATTTTATACTGACTACGAACCGAGTCTGCATAAAAAGCCAAATCGTTATCGAGTACTTGCCAAGAAATGGTCATTGAAGGATTGGCTTCATCCGAGTATTATTGAGTTAATATCGGATGGTAAGCAGCTAAATATTTAATTTAGGATTTTTTTCTGAACTCTTTGATATAGTCCTCCCGAACGGACATATCACTCTCATCTTCGTAAGACTTTTGTAAATTTTTGAGCCTTTGCTTGAGCTTATTTTGTAATTTCATGGTTTCTTTTTTTCCATAAAGATTAGAAAGTTCGTCAGGATCTTTGTTAAGATCGTACATTTCCCATTCATTTTTAAACTGATAGAAGTGCATGAGTTTGTGCCGCTTGGTACGAATACCATAATGGCGTGGAACCATGTGGACGCTTGGATATTCGTAATAATGATAGTAAATCTCGCTTCTCCATTTTTTAGGCTTTTCCCCTTTCATCAAGGGCACTAATGAAAGACCCTGCATATCCTTAGGTTGGGTGGCACCGGCGATTTCAAGAAATGTTTGCGCATAATCCAAGTTCTGCACCAATTCAGTTTCACGACTGCCCGGCTTGATTACACCTGGCCATTTGACAATGAGAGGCATTTTAAGGGATTCCTCATACATCCACCTTTTATCATACCACCCATGATCTCCAATATAGAATCCTTGATCGGATGAATAGATGACTATCGTATTTTGATCTAAACCTAGTCGGGTAAGTTCTTTTTGGAGTCGATCTACGCTTTCATCGACTCCCTTCACGCATCGAAGGTAGTTTTTCGCATATCTTTGAAATTTCCAACGGATGAGATCTTTACCCGAAAGTTTGGCCTTTCGAAAAGCTTCATCTCTCGGTGCATAGTGGGCCCTCCATGCCTTAAGTTGTTCGGGGCTCATTCTTTTCATGTTGTGCCAAGCGGACCGGTCCTGTCTTAACTGAGAGGGGGGTTGATTAAATTCAGGAGTCAAATCTACGAATAGATCGTAATTTAAATCCATATGCCGATCGATTTCCAGTTCCTGCAGCCTTGCCCCTGGTGCATTATCTTTCCACTCATCGAATAGGGTAGGTGGTTCAGGAATTATAACATCGTCATAAAGTGACAAATGCCTCAGGGCAGGCATCCAATTCCGATGCGGAGCCTTATGTTGAACCATAAGCATAAATGGTTGTTTATCGGATCTTTTTTCCTTAAGCCACTCGACAGCCAAATCGGTCACCACATCCGTGCAATACCCGTCTACCCGTTTTTTCCCATCGGGAAAGATCATATCAGGATTGTAATAGAGACCTTGCCCGGGAAGAACCGCCCAATCATCATATCCTAATGGTTTTCCCTTCAGGTGACTTTTTCCATAAATTGCAGTTTGGTATCCTGCCTTTTGGAGAAGCTTTGGAAAAGTTTGTTGATTCCAGTCAAAAGTATTTCCGTTATTCATAAACCCATTCTTATGACTGTGCTTTCCAGTTTGAATAACTGCTCGACTGGGACCACAAATTGAATTTGTGCAGAAGCTGTTTACAAAAAGCATACCGTCACGGGCAAGTTTATCGATTACCGGAGTCGGGTTCACCGATTTTAACCATCCATTATAAGCACCGATTGCATGAGGAGCATGATCATCAGTAAAGACAAATAATATATTGGGACGATCCACCTTTGCCTGAATCAAGTTAAAAAAGGCTAAATAAAGGAAAGGTAATGCTTTGAAAAGGTAGTTCATTTTGCGAATGATCATAATTTGAAAAATTAAAATTCTTTTACTAGAAACTCTTTTATTACAATAATAAAAAGCCCCAAAATGTGAATAAAAGATGAAAGGTGCCGTCCTCCCAAACGACACCTTTCAGGATATGCATTCCTTTGTTATAAACATAAGGGATATTTAATATCCTACAAGCTTTTTTATGTTTTTGTTGGGATTTATCCTGTTTTACAGGCAAATAGTTGTTTATTTATTCTTTTCTAGCTTCAGGCCCTCTATAAATTTTTCTCCATTCTTCCGGCATTATTGAAATATCGGATCGGTCTAAATATTTTGTTCGATTCCTGATTAGTAGTTGTTTCATTTTTTCTAATTCAGAACTGTAGGATTCTTTACTGTAAAGATTTTTGGATTCAGTGGGGTCATTTTCCAAATCATAAAATTCCCATTCATCGAATTGATAAAAATGAATTAATTTATGTTTGAGGGTTCGAATGCCATAATGTTTTGCAATCATTTGATCACCCGGGAATTCATTGTGATGGAAATAAATTGAGTTCCTCCATGTATTATTTGAATCTTCATTATCTAACAATTGACTCATTGACTTTCCCTGCATCCCCTTGCCTTCTTGAAAGCCGGCATAGTCGAGAATTGTTTGGGCAAGATCAATATTCTGTACAAGCGAAGATACTGTCTTAGGGGAGGATAAACCTAAAGGTTTTCTTATGATAAGAGGAATTTTACTCGATTCTTCATAGATCCACCTGGACCCAAACCATCCATGTTCACCCAAAAAGCGGCCATGGTTCGATGTGTAAACAAAGAAGGCACTAGTGTTATTAGTTGCGGTTAAAGAATCATTAATTCTTTTGATATTCTCGTCAATTCCACTGACGCACCGAAGGTAGTTTTTGGTGAAGCGTTGAAATTTCCATTGTAAAATATTCTCCTTGGATTGATTTTCTCTAAGGAACGCTTCATTTTTTGGTCTCCAGGAGAGCGTCCATGCCGAGTGTTGCTCGGGGGTCATAAGATTCAAGTTCTTTTGGCTATTTGAATTCTCCGTCTCATTTGATTGATTACCATCTGACTGTTCGGATGGAAAAAAAAGATCATTTGAAAGTTTGAGGTCTTGTTTGATTTCCATCGATTGATAGCGGGCGGGACTGGCTTTTCCGGCGTGTTCATCAATGAAATTAACAGGTTCTGGTAAAAGTTTATCATCATAAAGCCTCAAAT
Source organism: uncultured Opitutales bacterium (assembly GCA_905478775.1). Classification (GTDB taxonomy): domain Bacteria; phylum Verrucomicrobiota; class Verrucomicrobiia; order Opitutales; family Seribacteraceae; genus Seribacter; species Seribacter sulfatis. The sequence continues at coordinate 61,005 of CAJQKB010000036.1, forward strand.
GCCGAATCGCAGGCATCCAGGGATTGTTGGTGGCATTAAATTGAATCAGTAGGAAGAAGGGCTTTTCATTTCTCTTTTTATGTAACCAATCTAGAGCCAAATCTGTAATAATGTCAGTTGAATGTCCTTCAATTCTTTTTTGACTTTTTGAGTTTAAAAACTCGGGGTTATATTTTTCTGTTGGATCTGCTAATATGGACCAGTTATCAAAACACTCTGGTTCTGTACCGAGATCCCATCTACCAAAGAGTGCGGTTTGGTACCCTATTTCTTGTAAAATTTTTGGTAGATAGTTTTGGGATGTGTTGAATTTATTACCGTTCTGGATAAATCCATTTAGATGGGAATGTTTTCCGGTTAAAATTACTGCCGAGCTAGGACCAGAAACTGCATTTGTACAGAAGGCATTCGTAAATACGCTACTTTTTTGCGAAATTAAATCTAGGTTGGGCGTGGGATTTATATCAGATAAATATCCCTTGTAAGAACCCACTGCACTTGTAGGATGACTTTCTGAAACAATCATAATAAAGTTCGGTTTTTCACTTCCAATAGTTATGAGAGAGGAACCAAAACAAAATACTTTTAAAATAATTAATTGTAACCAAATCGTTTTCACTTTCCATGTATTGAAAGGCTTTGGAATAAGTTGCGAGGAAATTAAATAAATCTTTGTAAATTGTAGAAACTTTACCCCCTGAAAATTTATAAATTTGCAGATTTTCTGCTCATTAAAATACAGAGTTTAGAGTTTGAACCTTTTATCGTGAACCTCTATGAATCTATTAATGTGTGGAATAATTGGATATTTAGGTAAAGGTGCAGCCCAAGAATCACTGATAGATGGTCTCAAAAGACTTGAGTATCGGGGTTATGATTCAGCAGGGGTTGCATTTCACGAAGGAAATGAATTTTCGATGGCCCGTGAAACAGGTAGGGTGAAGAATTTAGCGGAATCGGTTCATAAAAAGGCTTCTTCCTCTTCTCTTGGTATTGCCCATACCCGCTGGGCAACACACGGCGCGGTTACCGTTTCAAATACTCATCCTCATATGAGCCAAGACGGAAAATTTGTGATGGTTCACAATGGAGTGATTGAAAACTTTGGAACTCTTAAGAAATTTCTTGCGGGTAAAGGAATTAGTTTTGTTTCAGAAACTGATTCTGAGGTTTTATGCAATCTTATTGCCTATCATTATTCAGAATTACCGGAAGGAGAAGACAGGTTTATCGATGCAGTGCGCTCTGCACTTCCTCAATGCCGAGGCGCGTACGGGATTGCTGTGTTATGCTTGGATTATCCGGAAACTATGATTGGTGCAAGACGGGGTTCGCCCCTTGTTGTAGGATTGGGTGAAGATGCCAATTTTATTGCCAGTGATGCCTCGGCATTTGTGGGTCGTGCGAAAGAGGCAGTTTTCCTAAACGATGGCGAATTAGCCATTCTTAAAGGTAATGAGTTTCGGATTTCAACGATGGAGGGACAAGAAACCCAAGCAATTTCACATCCTGTTGAGCAGATCTCTGAAGAAGTCGAACTGGGGGATTATGACTCCTACATGGAAAAGGAAATATACGAGCAACCCAAGGCCTTAGAAAATACACTTCGTGGTCGATTTGGAGAAGATGGAACAACTGCGAAGTTAGGGGGACTGGAAGGGCACGAAGATGAGTTGCGAAACTTAGACCGCATTATTTTCGTTGCTTGTGGAACGGCTCGGCATGCATGCATGGTAGGCGAATATTTAATTGAAAAGTTAGCCCGTGTACCTGTTGAAGTTGAGCATGCGTCCGAATTTCGTTACCGGAATTCACCCAAAGCGGGAAATTCTTTGGTTATTGCAGTGAGCCAATCGGGAGAGACTCTGGACACTCTTGAAGCCGTTCGGGAGGCAAAAACAAAAGGTCTCTTAACATTGGGGATTACCAATGTTGTTGGCTCATCCCTCGCACGAGAGACTGATGGTGGAGTTTACCAACGTGTTGGCCCGGAAATCGGAGTTGCCTCCACCAAGGCATTTTCCTCACAGGCTTGCCTATGTGCGATGCTTGGGCTTGCTCTCGGTCGAATGCGCGACCTTTCACCAACGGATGGACAGGCCATTGTGGATGGACTGAATAAATTGCCAAAATTAGTCGAAGAAGTTTTGCAAAAGGGCGATCAAATTAAAGAACTTGCGACTAAGTATTCCAAGGCAGAACACTTGCTTTTTCTGGGTCGGCAAAGTCTTTATCCAGTTGCACTCGAAGGTGCACTCAAGTTGAAAGAGATATCCTATGCCCATGCTGAAGGTTACCCGGCAGCTGAATTAAAACATGGGCCAATCGCCCTTATTAATCCAGAATGTCCTTCTGTTTTTATTGTGGAAGGGACAGAACTCTCCTCAAAGACCATTGCGAATATGCAGGAAGTAAAAGCACGGAAAGGGCCTGTGCTAGCGATTGCACCTCAATCTGTGGAAATTCCTCCGGAAGCAGCGGATGACATTTTTCGTATTCCTGATGCTCATGAGGTAATTCGACCCATTTTAGCTAATTTACCTCTTCAACTATTTGCCTATCATTTTGCCCGACTACGGGGATTGGATGTCGATAAACCCCGTAACTTAGCCAAATCTGTTACTGTTGAATAAAACGATAAATCCCCTAAAATATTTATCTTTTTATTAGGAAATTTTGATTACTTTTATCTAGTAAGCAATTAATCTATTCTGCTTTTCTCCAATTGGCGGGATCAATTCCATAAAATTCTTGCAGTGCATTATAGATCGCAGTGCATTCCCTCTTCAATCTGGATCCGCGTTCAAAAAAAGCGGAGGTTCCGCAGGAAAAAAGTTCCGGTTTGTCTCCCTTGATGCTCTCATATCCACCATAGGCACGTATTGAATAGTTCTTTCCTCCTTCGTATGCTTGCATCAATTTTTTATGTTCGTTGTTTACTAATTCCTGCCATTGCTTGAAATCTTTTGAATTTCGTGAAACAGGAATACTTTGGGCAATTCCATCATCCGCAAAGTCAATTAAGTGAGCGAATTCATGCAATGTTAGATTGTGCCCATCTCTTGCTTTTTTAATGGATTGCTTCAAGTAATTCCAACTTAAGCTAATTTCAAATCGAGTTGCACTTCCTCGTGCATTTTTATTTCCATTTATTTCGTCCTCCCATAAATGAATTGCCTTGAGATGTCGATAGTCAGAAAGAGGTCGATTTACAATTAATAAACAAGCTTCTGCAGCAACTAGGATTTCCATTTCTTTAGTCGGCATTTCCCTCTTCATGAAAGTGATTGGAAATTCCTCAAGGAAACAAATGATCCTCTCTTCCCAGGGTGCGATCAAGTCTTTCGGTAACCAATGGTATAAACCAATGTTACTTTCAATGATAGACCTCTGTTCCGAAGTCAGTTCTTTCCCTTTTTTTTGTTTTAGTAAGTTGTCTAACAAAATACCGTATGGGTTGGTAGCCTTAATCGGTGACTTACCTAATGTTTTCTTTTCCTTTTTTCTAAAGAAAATTAAAGCAATGAGAATTATAATTATGATGCAAATTAGTAAATAAAATTCATTCATATGTTGATTTTCGAAGTATTTTTTAAGCTTAGTATTATTAAGAAATTAGTTGATCAAGTCATTCTTGCGGACAGCGATTAATTTCTCTTTTAATTTTTTTCGAAAGGATTGGACTACAGGTAGGTATTTTAAAGTATCGGCGAGATTGATAAATTGTTGTGGATCTTGCTCCATTTCGAAAAGCTCGATTCCATTCCCGCCATGCTCGAAGCCACCATTCAATTTGTGTGGTAGATTTTCACCATATTGAATGAAAGCCCATTGTTTATTTCTAAGTAAAAAGCCCTTCCGCATGGGAGCGACTGAAAATGCTTCTTGGCGAACCGTATGGGAAGGATCATCAAGCATTTTTGAAATATCCTTTCCCTGCAACCTACTCTGCTCGGGTAAACCGGATAAGCTTGTAACAGTTGGGTAGAGGTCGAGTAATTCTACAAACGAATTACAGACAGCAGGCTTTTTACCTGGAACGCTTATTATTAATGGTACTTTTGCGGATTCATCCCGAAGGCTTACTTTGGCCCAGAAATCATGCTCTCCGAGGTGGAATCCATGGTCACTGGTGAAGATTACTATCGTTTTATCACGCTTCCCTGACTTTTCCAAAGCATCCATAACCTTGCCCACTTGGGCATCGAGATAGGCTACGGAGGCGTAGTATCCACCGACCGCTTTTTTTTGCCTTCGAATATCCATCTGCATGTTTTTACTGGTGCAGTAATTGATCCCGGCTTTGGGAATGTCATTCCAGTCGTCGGGGAACTTTTCGGGCAGAACCATATTTGAATATGGCTTGAAGGGTTTGTAATATTTTCTTGGCGCAACGAATGGAACATGGGGTCGCACGAATCCAACTCCTAGCCAAAAGGGTTTTTCCATATTTTCGTATTTCTTGATTAATTCGACGGCTTTCTTTGCAGTTTTGCCATCTGAATGAACGAGATCATCTCCATCCGCTTCAACCACAACAAAGGTGTTGCCTCCAACGACAGGTTTTTTTCCGTCTGGATTTTTTTGCAAAGTCTCTCCATCACCAGGTGCACGCCACTCCGGTCCTTTGCTGTTGTATTTCTCATCCCATGAAAGCAAATCATCTGCTCCGTCCTCGCCACTTTCAATTCCCCCCGGTACTCCCATGTGAAATATTTTACTGATCCGAGCTGCATGGTACCCATGATTTCGGAAGTGCTGGGACCACGTGCTCCGCTCCCCAATTTGAGGTCGAGGATTCTTGTACCCTAAGGCACCCGTTGCGTGAGGATAATATCCAGACATAAAGGATGCCCGCGAAGGGCCGCAATAAGTAGCCTGACAATAGGCTTGGGTGAATCGGGTACCTTGCTTCGCTAACTTATCAATGTTAGGAGTTTTGCAAATTTTGTTACCATAGCAGGATAGGGCAGTATAAGTTAAATCGTCAGATATAATGAATAAAACATTCTTTTTTTCGGAAGCATGGACAATAATTTGACAAAGAAAAAAACCGAGGATTGCCAGATTAAAACTTTGGTGAAAAATTATACTTTTCATGTGGGCACTCTTTTTTGATGAAATCAGGATGGCAATCATGAACTTTGCTTTAAACAAGAAATAGAATCGTTCTTGGACTTTGAGTTAGGACTTGTTATAAAAGAAACTTTAATTAATCCAATTCGACTCATGCCTTTAAGTAATTCTTCTATTATCACTGTTCAGCAGCACATTATGCGTGAACAAAAACGTTTTCCCGGTGCATCCGGGGAGTTTTCTTTCCTCCTTTCAGGAATTACTTTAGCCACGAAAATGATTCAGGCTCAGGTGAGGCGTGCGGGATTGACAGATGTGCTTGGTGAACATGGAGATATTAATGTTCAGGGAGAAATTCAGCAAAAATTAGATGTAATTTCCAATGAAGCACTGGTTCATTGCCTTAGTGCTCGGGAGAGTATTGGCGTTTTAGCGTCGGAGGAAAATGAGGAACCGATGCTTGTGCATAAAGGATCTGACGAAGCAAAATATGCTGTGGTTTTTGATCCCCTTGATGGATCTTCTAATATTGATGTTAATGTAAGTGTTGGTACAACTTTTTCTATTTTACGTAAACCTGATGGTGTGGCTATGGATAATCCCGAAAAATGGGTTCTTCAGCCAGGAAGTAAACAGATTGCAGCTGGTTATGTAGTTTATGGATCCTCCACTATTCTAGTTTACAGTGCTGGCCACGGAGTGCATGGATTTACTCTGGATCCTGCCATCGGTGCCTATGTATTGAGCCACGAAAATATGACAATGCCCGAGCAGGGAAAATATTACTCGGTCAATGAGGCTTATCGGGATGGTTTTCCTGCTCGCTATGGCGAGTATATTGATCGTTTGCGCTCCGGAGTACTTGGCGTGAATTATTCTTCCCGTTATATCGGTTCAATGGTTGCTGATTTTCACCGCACATTGCTTAAGGGAGGTGTTTTTCTTTATCCACCAACCAATGAAAATTCGGAAGGGAAACTGCGTTTGCTTTACGAAGCAAACCCGGTTGCCTTACTTGCGGAGCAGGCTGGAGGTATCGCATTGGACGGCGAAAGGCGGGTTATGGATATTGAACCCACCAGCATTCATCAACGCACCCCTCTCGTGGTTGGAAGCCGAGTTGAAATGTCAGATTTTGAACGATTTATTCAATCTAAAGAGTAAGGGTGGGTAACCCTAAAGTTGGGTTACGAAACTTATTCATTAAACAATCGGAATTTAAATCTTTCTTTTACGCAGGGTTTCGTTCACCAGTTGTTGAGCCGTGTGAAGTTGACGCTGAAATATAACAAATGAGTCGTCGGTCGCTAACTCTTCTGCGATTAGCTTTTTTGTGGTTTCCCTTCTGATGTCATGTAATTCTTTAGCAATTTCTTTAGCTCTTTTTTCGTCTACGCTGTCTATTAGTTCTGAGGTAATGGCATCCACTTTTTCGAAGTATTTGTCCAGACTGTCTTTTAAGCGCATCAGAATAATCTGCCGAATGGTTGTTGTTGCACCCCAAGCAATTGCAAGAATTGAGAGAATTAGGCCTATGGTTTCTGACCATTCCTGAAAAAAACTGGGTTCATTTCTGTCGTAATGTAACTCTGCACCTTCATGGATCGGAAATTGAATTTGATTTAAATCTTGAGGAGAGCCCATTTGGGCTAAAAGGGGGTGACTGCGGACGAGTGATGCTTTATTTTCAGCAATAAAATGTGTGAGCCAGAATATATCGTCATTTGATAAATTGTTTTGGCATGCAAGAACGACCCTGGTTCCTATGGTTGGGATTTTATTTTCGGGTAAACCTTTTCCTGGCGAAATGGGGTAAGCTCCGGATGGAATAACCGCTGGATGAATGTAAGGATAGACATATTTAGTATTTTCAGAAATATCTTTTCCTAAAAAAAGCAGTTTATGACCCCCTTCTTCAAGAAATTGTTTAATACTTAAGTTTCCTATCCCAGTAACTGCACATACTGCCTTGGTTTTCCCATTCTTTAGTGCAAGTAAGCCTGATTGAAGACTTTCTTTACGACAGGAAATATCTTTTCTTTTAATTCCCAATTGTTCCAAGGTTGCAAGAGCAAGATTTTCAGTTCCACCACCCTTTGGCCCAATTGAGATCGAACACCCTGATAATTCAGATATACTAGTTGTGTCCTCCTTGACAATGACATGCAAAACTTCTTCATAAAGGGTTGCAATGGAACGAATTTTTTCGTCTCCCTCAATGTCATTTTGTACAAGGCAAAGATCAGCAATCCCGTTACTGACCCTCGTTAAATTTTCCTTACTTCCTGAACTGCTTTGTATTTCTATTACTAGATCATTTTTCTTTTCGATTATTTTTTTTAAGGATAGCGCCACCTCGTTATACTTACTATTGGGTTCACCGCCCGAAATAATCCATTTCTTTTTGGATGGGGTATCCATTAGGAAGTACCCTCCTAATACAATAACTGCTGTAAATAGTACTACAACTGAACTTATTTTAAAAGTTTTCATGTAAGATTATAAAATAAAAAAAGAGAACAGTCTTAATCATTTTTTCGGGAAAGAAAGTTATTGGGTGTCAAAATTAAATTAAATCGTCAGATTTAGGTAATATCCGTTGTGAGAGTATATAATGTTAATTTCATATAATTAAATTGAACTCGTTACAGAAAACCATTCGTTTTTATTGATGACTGATAATTCGCAATCTGACCATGTTTTATTCATGCGTCTACTTTCAAAGCATGAACCATCTGTTCGCGCCTATGTGCGGGCTGGAGTTTTTGCTTATCAGGATGTTACTGAAATCATGCAAGAGGTTAGCATAGTTGCTTGGAACAAATTCGACCAACTTAGTAATCCGGAGGATGGGTTTGGTAAGTGGATGTGCGTGATTGCCCGTTATGAAATTTTGAAGTTTCGACAAACGAAAGCAAGGGACAAAATTGTATTAGATGATAGTGTTGTTGAAAAGTTGCTTAATGAGGGAATCGAGGGAGACTCGGTTAGGAGCAAGTGGATTGAAGCTCTTGATCGTTGTTTGGAAAAACTTCCTGCCCAAAAAAGAAGTCTTATTTTACAAGCCTATGATCCCGCAAATTCGATCAAGGACTTAGCAAAACAGTTACGAAAAACCCCCGATGGGCTTTACCAACTTTTACGACGTATCCGAGTTGGGTTGGCAAGTTGTGTGGAAAAAACGATGGCGAAGGATTCGAAATCATCTTTTAATTTTTCGGCAAATCATTAACCAAAGCGGAGAGTTCACGAGTAAATGAAAAATAACCATAAAGAAATTATTGAAAAATATTTCGTTGGCTCTTTGTCCCAGGATGAGCGGTCAAAGTTAAATGAAATTTTGGATTGTGATATTGAAGCCAGAAATTTCTTTCGGTTAATGGCAACGGTTGAAGAAGGATTGGCAGAAAAATCTGAAGGACCGGTATCTTTAACTCCTAATCAAAATACTCGCCTTCATTTTCTTGTTCGATTTCTGCCTTGGGCGATTTCTGCTGCAGCCGCAGTGATCATATTTTTTTTAGTGAATGAAAGGAAAACCTTTATTAATGAAATCGAGCAAACCGAAGAATTAATTGAACAGCCTTTTGTTGCTACGGTTCTCAATCAAGTAAACTCCAAATTCA
>CAJQKB010000037.1 GCA_905478775.1 uncultured Opitutales bacterium
ACGGATGGAGACAAGCTATCAAACACTAGTACTGAATCGGCTTTGGCAGGCCGTGAATGTAGTGGGAGTTGAACGGGCATTCAGTTTATTATCCCTTGATCATGCCCAAGTAATTTATGCGGAGGATGGTAGTTTTCGTGTTCTTGATGCTGGGGCATGGTTTGAACATTGTAGGGAATCGGAGTTTGCACCCGGTGCCCGGGTGGTGAGGACGGTGAATCAATCTGTTCTTGTTCCTGCCGTTCTTTTACTCAGAGGGTTTGATCGAATGCTTTTGCAGGAGATGAAGTTTAACCGGCAAAACTTATTGGAACGCGATAATCATCGATGCCAGTATTGCGGAAAGAATTTACCGAGTAAGGAATTGAATATGGACCATGTCATTCCACGAGACCGTGGGGGAGGGACATCGTGGGAAAATGTAGTCATTTCTTGTATTCGTTGTAATAGTAAAAAGAGTAACCGGTTACCGAAAGAGGCTGGCATGAGGTTGCTTAAAGAACCAAAGAGACCTCCACGGCGCCCATTTATGTCTTCGCTTTACGGAAAGCAAGTGGAGAAGTCCTGGGAGTATTTTCTTCAGTCAAAGGAGAAGTAATTTTCCAATCTCGCCTTAGCAGTTCATTCTGCTATTTCTTTTTTTAATGGAGCAAGGAGATGAGATGGAACTAGCAGACAGGAGGGCGGTGGATGCCCTGTATCGAATTAGTGCGTTATCGGGAAATAAAAAAGATCCGGTTGAGGCTTTGTCGGGAATTTTGGATGAAGTAGTGGGTATCTTTGGTGCAAGCTCAGCATCGATTTGTCTGATTAATGCAGATTCCGATAAATTACTGATTGAGGTGGAGCGTGGTTTATCAAAAGCGAGTAAAGGATTTGAGTTACCCATGGGGGTAGGGATAACCGGTTGGGTTGCTCTTTATGGTGAACCTTTTTTATGCCCTAATGTAGAAGAGGAAGAAAAATACTTTCCATTGGATGATCGAATCAAGTCAGAGATGGCAGCTCCCTTAATTGAGGGGGGGAGAACAGTGGGTGCGCTCAATGTGGATTCCATGATTGTGAATGCATTTGATGAAAATGACTTAAGATTGCTGGTATTAATGGCGAAGGAGGCGAGTCGAGTATTGGAAAATATGTGGATGATCCAGCAATTGAGAAGAAAAGCAGAACAGTTACAAACTTTAGTTTTGGTGGGGCAGGATATGGCAGGAAAGAGAGAGGTGCAGGAGGTTTTGCGAACGATTACAAGGGAGGCTTTATTATTATTAAATTGTAAGATTTCCGCATTTTTTCTCTATGATGAGGGGGAAGATTTACTTCGCTTGCATTCCTTGCAGGATCAACAGGGTTCAAGGTCACTGGAGGAATCCTTAAAGCCTTCTGACAGTATCTTAGGTACTTCGTTACGCGGACGAAGGCAGGTGCAGACAAGGGATTTACTGCGGACGGAGGAGCATCATTTTGTAACTTTAATTCGTGAGGAGGAACTTCATTCGATGTTAGTCACACCGGTTGTGTATGAGGATATTTCAATCGGAGTATTATCACTTTATGTCGATCGATCACATCGATTTAATGATGACGAAACATTAATTGCCCGGGCACTAGCTGATTTAGGTGCGATTGCAGTTCAAAATGCAAGATTGTATGGTCGGGTATTTGATTCCGAGGAAAGCCTGCGAAAGAGCGAACGTTTAACCACATTGGGGACATTGGCGGCAGAGATTGCTCATGAGATCAGAAATCCTTTGATGGTGGTTCGATTACTTTTTGATTCCCTTGGTTTGGAGCAGGGCGAAGATGAGGCGAAAAATAAAGATCTTTCTGTAATTCGAGAAAAACTGGACCACTTGGAGCAAATTGCAGGTCGGATTTTAGATTTTGGGAAGAGTCGTGAAGCTTTTCGAAAACCGTTTTCCTTAAAAGAAATTATTGAAGATGCTGCTTTGCTTGTCCGATTAAAGTTAGAACAATGTCATGTGGTTTTACATGTAAATGAATTTCCACAGGATTTATTGGTATATGTTGATAAGGGCCAGATTCAACAAACCCTGCTTAATCTTATGTTAAATGCCCTAGTTGCGATGCCGAATGGAGGAAAGTTAATAATTGAAGTCGGTCGGACCGAAGAGGGGAAAGCACAAGTTTTAGTGGAGGATACGGGTACGGGAATTCCCGAGGAATTAAAGGGTAGAATATTTGATTCTTTTCTAACCGGAACGACGGAGGGTACGGGGTTGGGGTTATCCATTTCCAAAAGAATATTGCGAGCACATGATGGAAACCTCGACTTACTTAAGTCGGGTCCGGAGGGGACAGTCTTTAAGATTACTTTACCTCTTGCCAGTCAAGAAACCTAGACTTCAAGGTAATATTTACCTGCGTTAAGAGATTCACTTAATTCTTCCCGTAATTGAAGAAATTGACTGGGGGAAAACTTTTTACCATCCGTTGATTTTTCGATGTTAAAAATATCAGTTGCAATTCCCTGCTCGGTGGCGACACGAGCAAATTGAATAGAGAATCCGCATCTTGAAATAGTCTTGGCAATTAAATGTAAGAGACCGACTTGATCGGATGCACGCACTTCCACAATAATTCGACCTAAGGATACATCATGGTATACATCAACGCTGGGAGGAATTCTTTCGCCTAGGCGATCCTCATTGGAAAAGGGTCGGTTGTTATCCGTCTTTTTTCTTTTTTCTTTAATGAGTTGATCGGGTGATGTTTCATTTTCTAAAAAATCGTGAATGGAGGACTCGCAGAGTGCACGTGTCTTAGTGTCATTCACAATTCCCCCATTTTCTCCTTCCACATAGAATACATCAATGGCGATTCCATCTTTTCGAGTAACTGCGCGGGCCCCTAAAATATTTAAGCCGGCGACAGAGAACCCTCCGGCAATTTTTTCAAAAAGTGCGGGTCGATCGCGAGTTACAATATCCACAATTGTCAAAGTGCGCCGTACATCATTTCTCCAACTGAGTATCGGCTTGCCAGAACTATTTCCATTGTGTGCAAACCGGTGAACCATATCAACATGTAGAGCGACTTCTTCTTTTCCGGCGTGTGAAAAATATCTCTCGGGTACTTGATCAAGATGTTCGATAAGTTCGTTTTGGGGAACTCCTTCGACTTCAATTTCAGTATATGCATTTTTCAACACGCTCGGGTCTTTCCGGGCATGTTTGCCTTCTAGTACATTTAATGTGTTTACAAAGAGTTGAGTGTGGAGTTCTTCTTTATGGTCGTTCCATAGGTCAGGAGCGGTAGCGTTTGCATCGCAAAAGGTGTGAACATAGAGAAAGCGTAATCGTTGCTCTCCTTCAATAAATTGGGCAAAAGAATCAATAACCTCCGGATCCTCCAGGTCAAATTTGTTAGCATACCTAGACATTTCGAGGTGATTTCGAATTACAAAGAGTATGCGGTCGTGCATTTCATCTGAAATTCCCAATCGTTCCATTAAGCCACGAGCAATTTCTACTCCCCGTTCACAGTGACCTTTTGGTCCCTGATCTTTTCCAAGATCGTGTAGGAAAAGAATAAGGTAGAGGAGACCAGGCACTTCATTTTTTCTCAGTGCTTCAAGATAGTGTTTTGATTTACTCTTTTTACCCTGGAAAACTTCATCCAGTGTAGTAATACAATGCAAAACATGAACATCCGCGGTAAAACGATGGTAAAGGTCATGTTGAACTTTACAGGAGAGTCTACCGAACTCCGGAACAAAACGACCCAAAACTCCCAATTCATGCATTTCGCATAAAACAGGACTTACATTCCCTACTTCCTGCAGGATTGAGCGAAATGTCACATTTGCGGAGCTAGAATTTATTAAAGTGGAGTCTATTAAAGAAAGCCGGTTTCGAACCAAGGCGCGAAGATCAGGAGAAAGTGAGGCATTTAACCTTTGAGCATGTCGAAATAGTCGAATCATTCGCTCGGGGTCCTTGTCAAAAATCTTGGTATCTACCGTACTTAAAATATCTTCGCGTAGATCAAAATTATCCACTTTTTGCGAGGGGGCAGCTCGGTAGGCTTTCAGTACATTTCTAAAACTAAGTTTTGATGTATTACCACTATTGGCATGAACAAGACGTTCTTCCAGTATACCACTCATTTGATGAATAGTTTGTGCTTTAGTGTAGTAATCTCCCATGAATGCCTCCACCCTTCTAAAAATACATTCCTGTGGATACCCCAATCCGAGTGCGATATCAGGTTGTTTTTCGAGGTGCAAGGTCTCCACTGGTCGGCTACTTCGAAAGTGTAACTCATTTCGGACTCGTAGTAAGAAAGAGTAAGCATCTTCAAAGGATTTTGCTTCCTGTTCGGTAAGGTATTTTTTATCAATCAAACCTTTCAGCCCGACTAAGTTGAATTTCACTTTAGCCATCCACAGAATTCCTTGGTAATCCCTTAAACCTCCGACTCCATTTTTTACATCAGGTGCTTGTAAAAATACGGTATTTCCTTTGCTTTCCCTTCTCTCAATTTGATGTTGAAGAAGTTCATTCAAATATTGTGCGGGTTGATGCTTTCGACAAAATTTTAAAAAGCCGGCAATGAACTTCTTTGAAATTTTACGATCCCCGCAGACAAATCGAGCATCGAGCATTGAGTTTTTATTACGAATGTCTTTTTGAGATTCATTTAATGCTTCTTTGATCTCTCTTGATGCGTGACCCACTTTTAATCCTGCATCCCAAAGTGGATAGAGTATTTCACGGGTCATGATTTCTTTTAAATTATCCAAAGATTT
>CAJQKB010000038.1 GCA_905478775.1 uncultured Opitutales bacterium
GCTTTCTTTTCTGGTTTAACTTCCTCCGCTTTCGCTTCTGGTTTGTCGGCAGGTACTTCTTCCTTCTTGTCTTCTTTTACCTCTGCGACTGCCTTCTTTTCTGGTTTCGCTTCTTCCGCTTTCGCTTCTGGTTTGGCAGTAGGTGCTTCTTCCTTCTTGTCTTCTTTTACCTCTGCGACTGCCTTCTTTTCTGGTTTCGATTCCTCCGCTTTCACTTCAGGTTCGGCAACAGGTGCTTCTTCCTTCTTGTCCTCTTTTACCTCTGCGACTGCCTTCTCTTCTGGTTTCGATTCCTCCGCTTTCGCTTCGGGTTCGGCAACAGGAGTTTCTTCCTTCTTGTCTTCCATCTGAGGTGCAACATCACTCTTCTGAGCACGTGCTAATCGTTTAGCGGCTTCTCGCTCTGATTTCTTCAACCATTCCTCTGGAGTAAGACGACCTTGGCGAATCAAACTTTTAGCAGTGTCAGTGGGTTGTGCACCCACGCCTAACCAATGATCGATGCGATCCATCTTCAACTTGAGTTCTTCGGAACGAGCATGTGCCTTCGGACTATAAGTTCCGAGAACTTCAATAAACTTTCCGTCACGACGGGTGGTAGATGGAGTGACTACCATACGATAAAATGGGGAGTGGCGGGCTCCGTGTCTTTGCAAGCGAATCTTAATCATAATCTTCTTAGTAAATGAAGGGGTGCGAAATAAGGAAAAAGCTAAAAGAAAAGAATATTATTAACACTCTGTCAATGAAAAACCCCTTAATTATCGGGCATATCCACACCTTGAACTCAATGAATTTCGGTTACCAATTGTAAAGCAATCTTGTCTTTCTTCAAACGATTGTTTAAATAGCCTCAATCATGGTTTGTTCCTCCATTCTTACTCGTGCCAATGGGCAAGAAACAAAAGCAAGGCTTTTACGAACTACTGAAACATTATTCGCTTCAAAGGGTGTGGCCGGCGTTACGATGAGGGTCGTAGCCAAGAAAGCCAAAACGAATCTCGCATCTGCTCATTATCACTTTGGTTCGAAAGAAGCCATGGTCTTAGAAATGATCAAATCCAAGATAGAACCGATAAACTTAAAAAGGAGGAAAAGATTAGACGAGGCTAAAGTAAAATTCGCAGACAAACCATTGCCCAATATAGAAATTTTCCGGGCTCTGATTCACCCCGTGGGAGAGGAAGTGGAGAAACAGATCACTAATCAAAACGGCATCATCGAAATCATTGCTCGTAGTTTTACAGAGCCAGCAGAATTTCTTGATAAAATACAAAAAAGATTTTTCGGAGAATTATCTCAGGTTTTTATGACTGAACTGAAAAACTCCAATCCCGATGCAAACGAGGAGGATTTATATTGGAATTACCATCTGGCCGTTTCATCAATGTTAGGTACATTGGCACAACATCGTCGAATGATTGACTTTTCAGTAGGCAAATATAATGAAAATGCTGTCAGTGCCATGATCGATCGACTTATAATTTTTGTATCCAATGGTTTCGAGGCAGGTATTCAAATTAAACAATGAAAATTCACCCTATTTGTATCTTAATTCCTTTTTTTGCCCTTTTGTCGTGTCGGTCGACAAAAAAGGAAATATCAAATTTAGAGAAAAATTTAATTCCCGCCCAATGGAACTCCGATTTCGAGGTTAGATCAGCGGACCGCAATATAACCTACTGGACAGATTCTTTTGAAATCCCCCCGCTTACTCGTTTGATTTCGCAAGCGAATCAAAATAATTCTGAATTAGCATCCATGTATGAACGAATGGTTGCCAAGGGGGAAGATGCCACAATTGGGGGAGCCAATCTCTTACCATCTGCTAATGCAAATGTTACTGGAGCCAGAAATAAAAGAAATTTAATTGGGTTCAATTTTCCAAACAGTGAAACCTCATTTACTTCGAGCAGTTTCAATTCCGGAATAAATGTAAGCTGGGAAATAGATTTATGGGGAAAGATTAAAGATTCCCGTAATTCTGCTAAAAAGAGATTTGAATCAAGCTTAGCAGATTACCAAGCAGCCCGATTGTCACTAAATGGTCAAGTCGCGAAGGCGTGGTTCAATTTAGTCGAGAATTCTTTTCAGATAGAACTAGTTGAAAAAACAATTGAAACCTATTCCAAGAATCTCTCCTTTATTAATGACCGATACCAAACAGGACTGGCCACTGCACTGGAGCAAAAACTTGCGGAAGCCAGCTACCTTTCGTCTCAGGCAAACTTAGCCCAGAGAAAACGTTTGGCAATGAACTTAACCCAAACTCTTCAAGAATTAATCGGTGATTACCCGGATGGAAAAATGGATCTTAATTCTTCCATGTCTCTTCCTGACCTGGTCCTCCCTCCCCTTCCCCCCACTCCTGCAGAAGTGATCGAATCACGTTATGATTTAAACTCGGCTCGGTTAAAAGTTCAATCAACTGGATTGGATTTAAAGGTGGCGAATAAAAACCTACTCCCCTCCTTTACACTAACTGGTGCTCCAGGAAGCCGTTCGGATAATTTTAGTGATTTGGTCGATCAGAAATTTCGAGTATGGGATATTTCCGGTGCCGTAAGTCAACCGATCTTTCAGGGAGGAAGACTGCGGGCAGGAATAAGAAAATCAGAAGCCTTACAAAAATCTGCTCTTTTCGAACTGAAAGCGGTTATCCTTCGGGCATTTTTTGAAGTGGAGAATTCACTCTCTGCTGAAATCCACCTTGCAAATGAAGAAACGAAGTTACAACAGTCGTCCATTGCCTATGCAAACGCAGCTGAGTTGAGTTGGAAGAGATATCAGCGTGGAGTGGAGGGAATTTTTAATGCCCTTGATACAAGAAGGCGTTCATTTGAAGCAGAAAGTCGATTTTTACTCCTTAAAAAAGAAAGAATTCTGAACCGAATAAACCTTTACCTAGCAATTGGCATGGAAGCCATCGCCACAGAATCATGAAGAAGTTCAAAATGTTGATTATATGCGGGGTTATTATTACTTCTGCAATTTTGATTGGAAAATATCTGATCGAAAGTAAGCCCCAGTCGAAACCAAAAGAAATTGTTAAACAACTTCCCTTTGTCGACATCGTCGAAGCAAACCTGGTATCCCAAAGAGCAACAATAGAGGCATTTGGAACCGTACAGGCACGCACTCTTACCAATTTAATTGCCGAGGTGCCTGGATTGATTGAAGGAGTGGCACCGTTTAAAAACGAAGTAAATCAATCGATTGCATCCTTTCAAAATGGAGGCTTTTTCGAAAAGGGAGATTTGTTGGTCAAAATTGTCGATATTGATCTCCTTGCTCGAGAGGCAGAAACATTGGCAAACCTGAGACGGACGGAGTATCAATTAGCACAGGAACGGGCACTTGCAGACCAGGCAAAAACGGAATGGGGTGACCGGGATTGGAAACTCGCCACGGCTTTAGTAAAAAGACAGCCCCAAATCTTAAAAGCAGAGGCCGAAGCAAAGGCAGCAGAAGCACTACATAACCAGGCCAAAAAAAATGTGCTTAAAGCAAATGTACGGGCTCCATTCAGAGGCAGAATCCTAAATATTTTAGCCGATGTGGGGCAACAGGTTGGTTCAGGTTCTTCCTCTGCACTCGCAAAAATCTATTCAATTAAAAAAGGGGAAGTTCAACTCGCACTTAGTAGGAAAGAACTTTCATTTCTTAATTTTAATGAGGGTTCTCCTCATGGAGAAAACCAAATTGCAGTCAAAATTGTAAATGAGGAAGGAAAGACAATCCATTCTGGCGTGATTGATCGATCTCAGGGAATAATCGATCCGCGCACTCGTCTGCACAACTTGGTTGCTCGTTTCGATAATTGTTTCACCGATCCTTTTAACCAAATTTCTAAAGTTGAAAACCCGTTAAGCATTGGACAATTTGTGAAACTAAAACTCATTGGACCAAAGATTGATGTATTCATAATCCCTATCTCTGCATTCAGAGAACAAAATACGATTCTTGTTTTAGACCAGGAGGATCGTTTGACTGTGCGGAAAGTTAAAAGTGTCAAGAGAGATGGACTGGAAGTGTGGGTTGTGGGTGGGATTCAAGAAGGGGAGAGAGTTTGCATCACACCGATGGATATTATTGCGGAAGGAATGAAAGTTAAAATTTCGTCTTCCACCGCAGACCAAAACAAGACACAGTAATGATTGCCTGGTTTGCCAAAAATGGGGTAGCAGCCAATTTACTCGCCGGGATTATTTTACTCGCCGGGATCATTTCTATTCGAGGTTTAAAAATGGAGCTATTTCCTGATTTCGATCTCGATATAGTTACAGTCTCAGTAATCTACCCGGGAGCTGCTCCACTTGAGGTTGAAGACGGAGTTTGCAAACAAATAGAAGAAAAAATTTGGGATCTTGTAGGCATCAAGGAAATGACTTCCTTTGCCCGAGAAAATACCGGTGTCATTAGCATCCAGGTTGAGAAAGGAAAAAGTGCCAAAGTTCTTGCTGATGAGATTAAAGTTCGAGTTGATGCGATCAATAACTTCCCCGAAGAGGCAGAAAAACCTATTGTTGAAGTTATGACTGCGAAACGAAGGGTTCTCGCCCTTGCGATACATGGACAGTCTGACATTCAATCAATTCGAAGGCTTGCCGAAAAAACACAGGATGACCTCACCAATATTGCAGGCATCACCCAGGTCGAAATATCAGGAATCAGAAACCCAGAAATCGGAATCGAACTCTCCGAGCAGGCAATGCGTGAACATGGGTTAAGCTTTGATTCCGTTTCCCAAGCTTTAAAGAGAAATTCAGTCGATATTCCAGGCGGAGTGGCTCGAACTACTGCCGGAGAAACACTTCTGCGCACGACTGGGAAAGCAAGGGAAGGCCGACAATTTGAACAGATTGAAATTGTATCATCTACCAATGGTTCTTCCGTACAACTTCAAGATATTGCATGGGTAAAAGATGGATTTGAAGATAAGGTTTTATATACCACATTTAAAGGTCAACCTGCAGTAACCTTACGAATTTTTAGAGTAGGAAAACAAAGCCCACTTGATATATCCGAAAAGGTCTCAGACTATGTTGAGAAGCAAAAGCTCCTATTACCGGAGGGGATCAGCATGACGATTTGGCAGGACAGTTCCTATTACCTCCAAGGTCGATTAGATATGATGATCAGAAATGCCCAACATGGTCTAATTCTCGTATTTCTTGTTTTATCATTTTTCCTTCGTCCATCGCTGGCCTTCTTTGTTGCTCTCGGCTTGCCGATTTCCTTTATGGGTGCGTTTGCAACTATGGGAGTCATTGGCGCATCGATCAATTTGGTCTCTCTTTTTGCATTTATTGTGGTTCTCGGAATTCTCGTAGATGATGCCATTGTCGTGGGGGAGTCTGTTTACACACTGGGAAAGAAAGGTCTCTCCCCCGTGGATGCGTCAATCAAGGGAACTCAATTAGTCGCGATACCTGTGACCTTTGCCATTCTTACCAGTGTAGTGGCATTCGTACCCCTGCTTTTTTTACCAGGCTGGTTAGGGAAACTGATGAAAGATATCCCACTTGTTGTAATCCCTGCGTTGTTATTTTCACTGGTGGAATCAAAGTTTATTCTACCTTACCACCTCACCTTTTGTCGATTTAACCGGGGTGGAAAAAATTGGTTTTCTCGAATACAGGAATCAATTGCAGATGGTCTCGAGCGCTTTATAGAAAAAGTCTATTCCCCATTTCTCTTTAGGTGCCTCCGTTTGCGATGGCCCGTAGTGGCAGGATTCCTAGGCATATTGATAATAACCTTTGCCCTCATAATCGGTGGCCATGTTAAGTCTGTGCGCGGTGTACCGCCGGTACCTTCTGACTATATATCGGTCAAATTAACAATGCAGGATGGAGTCCCCGCTGCTACCACCGAGCACTCCATAAAACTAGTAGAGAATGCAAGGATTGAAGTGATCCAGTATTTGAAATCGGTCGGCGAGCCCAATCCCTTTCGATACGATATGATTACAATGGGTGCACAGCCATTTTCTGGTGGGCCGAAAAGTTCCTCCAATATTGTAAGCGGTTCCAATATCGGGGAAGTTAGTGTGGAGCTTATTAAATCGGAGGATCGCACCAGGAGTGCTCCCCAAATTTCCGCTCTTTGGCGCGAAAGAATTGGTCCACTTCCAGGAGTTAAACAAATTTATTTTGGTGATGTGGCAGCCGGGGGAAGTAAAACTGCATTGGATATAGAAATTTCCGGACAAAATTTAGAAACCATGAAAAAAGCGGCCCACCAGCTCAAAGAACATTTTAAAAAGTATCAGGGGCTGTTTGATATTTCTGATTCCTATTCCGGTGGAAAAAGAGAATTAAAATTAAAACTCAATTCGGCAGGTCGGGCACTAGGCTTGACCGAATCTGACCTTGGTCGACAAGTCAGGCAAGCTTACTACGGGGAAGAGATTCAAAGACTTCAACGGGATCGCGAAGAGTTGAAAGTAATGCTTCGATATCCGCTGCAAGACAGAAAAAGTCTCAGTGCATTAGAAAGCCTCCGAATTCGAACCCCGCAGGGCATTGAAGTTCCTTTGGAAGAAATTGCCCAGATATCGTACGGTCAGGGTTATCCCACAATTAAAAGATCGGATCGTGCCCGTATCATTAATGTGCAATCATCGGCAGACAAATTAATTGCTGATATACCCAGTATAGAGAGGGATTTGGATCAATCTTTTCTACCATCAATCCGCAAGGATTTTCCCTCCTTGCGCTTCTCATTTGTGGGAGAAAGAAAAGAGCAAAATGAAAGCGACTCAAGCCTTGCTCAGTCCGGTTGGATTGCCCTTTTTATAATATACGCATTATTAGCAATTCCATTTCGTTCTTATTTCCAGCCTCTTTTAGTAATGTCTGTGATTCCATTTGGATTAATTGGGGCAGTATTGGGACATTTGCTTTTCTCAATTCCTCTGAGTCAGTTGTCGATGTTTGGAATTGTTGCATTAACTGGAGTAGTAATAAACGATAGCCTAGTCCTGGTTCACTATGTAAATCAAAAAAGTAAAAATTCAACTTTGCTTGAGGCCGCTAAAAGTGCAGGAATGGCAAGATTCCGGCCCATTCTTCTGACCTCGCTGACTACCTTTGTTGGATTACTCCCCATTCTTTTTGAACGTAGCCTTCAAGCTCAATTCTTAAAACCGATGGCAATTGCGATCGGGTTTGGCGTGTTATTTGCCACATTTATCACCCTCATTATGGTGCCCTGTTTATATCTAATCTTAGAGGACATCTTACGGACCCTCAAAAGACCGCTCAAGTGGTTTGGTATATCGCAAGATACCCAACCCGATGCAATTATGCGAACTGAAGATTCTGCTTAAATACCCTTTTCGCCTGTAGCAAGCAGGGTCTCAAAAAATGGTTCGGTATTTTCCTTCGCAACAATTTCAACTTTAGCCTTTTGAAATCCTGACTCTTTGATTAAAGAATAAAGTTCGTTTTCAGCGAAGCCCAACCATCGATCGCTGTATAATTGTCGGGCTTTTTCAAATTGATGCTGCTTCAAATCAATTACAATTAATTGACCACCGGGTTTTAAAATCCTAAACGCCTCTTGCAGTGCTACATTTGGACGTTCTGCATGATGTAATGATTGACTCATTAAGGCTAAATCAACGCTATTATCTTGAAGGGGAACTTTCTCTAAATCACCGAGTTTGTAATTCAAGTTGGACAGTCCATTTTTCTTTGCCAGTTCTAGACCGAGTCTCACCATGCTTTTTGAGCGATCAATACAATACACTTTTTGTGCTCTCTCGGCTAATAATTGAGAGATCATTCCTTCGCCAGCACCCAAGTCAGCAATAATAATTTTAGGAACTAAACGAAGTAGGAAATGTCCGATCGCATCCCACGATCGTCCCGGTACATAATTTTTTCCTAATCGCCCGGCAACTTCATCAAAATATTGTTCGCTTGCCCGCATTCTTCTTTCAATGATTCGTTGCAATGCAGATTGATCCGTATTCCAAAATTCTTCATCTGAATCTACTTCTAAGGCGATTCTCACAAGTTCAAATTGTTTCGAACCTCCCAGAATTAAAGTATAGAAAGTTTTCTTTCCCTCCTTTCGGTCACTTACCATCTCATACCTTCTGAGTAACGAAAGGTGACTGGAAATACGAGATTGTCCCATTTCTAAGATTTCTTGCAATTCGGCAACAGACAGTTCTTCCTGCCCGAGTAGTCGTAACATACGCAGACGGGTGCTATCAGACAGTACCTGTAGTACCTCGGTGACCTTCATTGTCATATACTAGTAGGAATTGCCGAATAGAAACAATTAAGCAAAACTAATATTTGTGGTTTTGAAAATCAAGACAAACCACAACACAGAAAATAACTACTTCTTATCCAACCAACGAGATAATCCCTTGACCTTCCAAGTTTGGATATTTCCTGCTACATCAGTTTCGACAATATCACTAATTTTCTTCCCAAGTAACATTTGCCCTAAGGGAGTTAAATAAGAGAGGACATTGTTCTCAGGATCACTATCCCAAGCACCTAAAACCGTGTAAGTCTGTGACTTCGAATCAGATTGATCTTCCAATTCAACGATCGAGCCAATTCCAATTGAATCAGTGGGAGCATCCGCAAAATCAGTGGGCTTTGCGCGCATGATATCGGCTTGTAATTCCGATTGTCTGGCAAGAAGAAATTTTTGTTCGTCCTTCGCCATGTGGTATTCTGCGTTCTCACGCAAATCACCGTGTTCCCGTGCCGCTTCGATCGCCAAGGAATTTTCAGGGATTTTGACTTTCGTTAATTCATCAAGATCGCCCAACTTTTGATCATAGCTTGGTTGAGAGACAATTAACGAATCATCCGTCACGGTAGCACGATTGGATGAATCTGAATTCGCACTGCCATCAATGAGACTTTGGATCTCAGGAAACATTTTAATAAAACGGGCCAGTAACGAACGTTTACTTAAATCTTCAAACCCAGGATTTAATAAGAGGGCTTGGGCTAAATCCTGTGCATTTTCAGCACTTCCCTTGCACAAGATGTCAGGTAATAATTCCCGATCATCTGACAAAATCTCAGCAAGTGGAATTCTTCGAGTCGTTGCATTTTGCAAAGACTCATAGTCAATAGCGGAAAACACAGCAGTGAGGAGTTTAGGATTAATTAGTCCTTTCAGTATATCTTTAAATTTTACCAGTTCACGAAATTTTAACATCCATAATAGAACAGGTGCCTTTAAAGTCTGTTCATCTAGCCAGTTTGATAAGGATTTGATTAGAAGCTTCGTTTCGTCACGATCAATAAGAAAATGAGCACATTCTCCGGAAAACTTAACCGAGGAATGTTGCAATAAATTTACCACGACTGCTTTCCAATTGTCTGGATAAACTCGGGTTACGAGATCGAGAAAACGGGAATGAAATTTGGTGGGAAGCAAATTGGCAAGCCTAGGAAGGTCTGCTTCACATTCATGCAGTATGGACGCGGAAGTGGGTTCAAGCTTCTCCACATCCTCTTCAACGTCACGCGCCAAGTTATTTCTGACCCAAATACCATGTAAACGATCCGCTTCACTGAGATTGCGGGCTTCGAGAATCGCATTGGTTAAGTCCGCTAAGACTTGAGGCAAATCGGCTTGAAGGTCCTCTTTTTCAGAAGCTAAATCAAAAAGCTTTTCTGCAAGAGCAATTTTTACTTTAGATCTTTTCTCATCAAAAAAGTCTTGCAGGATTTCTTGTTCAGGCTTCACCGGTTCGTCACGCAAGACATAGGGTTCTGTCTTTTTGTTAGGAACTGCAACACGAGGGTCTTTCACCAAAAGTTTCTTCGTAGCAGTCCACCATTTCTTGCCTTTAGCTGAGCCAAACAAATAACCTAATATCCTCTCGATATCACGACTTGCGGCACAACCGTCCTCAAATTTTACTAAAATTTCAATTATTAAATTAACTGGTTCTTTTTTGGCTAGTGTATCGATTTCAGCCGGGTTTGAACGATGACGGGAGATAATGTGATCATCCTCTAAAAATTCGATTTTACCGAGGCAAAAGACTGGATCCATCGCATGGCTTTTTCTATCATCCTCTTCGAAGTCGATTAATAACATACCACGATCCGTGTCAAAACCGGTTATTTTGCCAAGACCCCAACTTTTATGGATGCAAGAAGCACCTTCATTCATAGCCTCGAGGGCTGGGCGTGAAGATTCTAGGGAAGGATCTTGTTCAATCAATTGATCGATTATTTCAACATTCATTCTAGTTTGAAGTGTAAGGTATGAACTGGCGATTATTTACTAACAGAAGAGCTGATCATAATAGGGTAAACTGATCGAATAGCGAGATAAAACGAGAGGAAGACCGAAGGATTTTTATTGATTCGTCTTGGGTTGAGGGACACGAAACAAGATCCAAGCCGGAAAGAGCAAAAATAATGCACCAGCTAGGTATGCAATCGAGGAGCCATATTTAAAATAAATCAATCCTGCAATTAATGGACCGATTGCCCGTGCCATTGAACCCGACGATCGGAATACTCCCAAATGAAACCCCTGATCCTGTTCACTGGAATAAAGGGAAGTAAGGGAAGTTAAGGTCGGGCTTATAAATGCCACTCCAGTTGACATTAAAAATAGGGCAAAGAAAAACCAGTTTTCACCTTGGATACTAGAAAGCATCGCGAAGGCAAAAAGACCTATGAAAATTCCCATTAATGCCATTCTTTTCTCCCCTATTTTCCCCACAAATCTCCTTACAAAAAATCCTTGGGCAAAAATTAGAGTAACTCCGATAAGAAGAAACATTTTTGCAATTTGTATGGGGTCGTAAGAAAATCGTTCCACCGCCAAAAAGGTAAGTGTAAATTCCATTCCAGAGAACGAAATCATGTAGCACAGATAGGCGAGACAGGTATTGGATACCGCGGCACTTTTAACACTTCTTAATTGAAAGATGGCCGGTCTTGGTTCATGTCCACTTCCCCGTTTTTCCTTGGGCAGGGTTTCTTTAAATGAAAAGGCAAGCCAAAGCCAGTTAATCAATGCCAGGCAAAAACTAATTAACGCGGCTAATGAAAATGGGTTCAGCCCAAAGACCGCGTCTTCTCCATTGCCCCAAGACCATTGAGATGCAAAACCGCCCAAAGCAGGACCTATTATAAAACCTAACCCAAAAGCAACCCCAACGAATGCCATGCCCTTAGATCGGGACTTCCTAGATGTAACATCGGCGATCGAAGCAGTTGCAACGGAAAGATTGCCACTAGCCATACCACCGAGGATTCGGGAAAGTACCAAAATCCAGAATCCTCCGGCAAAAATCCATAATCCATACCCTAAGCATGTACCGGCAAGGGTAAACATCAAGACAGGCCTTCTTCCAATTTTATCCGATAATCGTCCCCATATTGGAGCAAAAAAGAATTGTAAAATCGCGTACAAGGAACCCAATGCACCTCCAAAAATAACCGTTTCAAAACGAAAAGCTTCATTTTGACTATTCCCTTCAAATGCAAGTCCCTGAAGTGACAAAACAAAATCAGTGAGCATTCCCCCACCCAGTGCACTTTCCCGGGCCAAATAATGATCGAGCATTGCCGGAAAAAGGGGAAAGATAACCGAAAATCCAACCATATCTAAAAATATGGTAAGGAAAACCACCCCAAAAGTTGCCCGTTTTCTTTTTGCTGCTGCTTTTTCTGTTTCGCTCACTTTAAAGTTCCTCCTTCGATTGGTTTTCGAGCGAAAGCTGACGTAATGCTATGGAAACATTTTCAGGAACTAATTTCGTATCACGATTCCCAAAAAGATGTACCTGCTTAATTAGGCTGGAACTGGTGTAAAAGTATTTTTCGTTAGGCATTAGGAAAATAGTCTCGAGTTCAGAATCTAAATGTCGATTCATTTGGGCCATTTGAAATTCGTATTCAAAATCGGAAACTGCTCGTAGGCCTCTGACCACAGCACTTGCACCGCAATCTTTCGCATAGTCCACCAGTAGTCCACTAAAGGAATCAATCCGTACATTCGAATAATTGGTAGTATTTTCAAGCAAAAGTTTGACCCTGGTATTACAATCAAATGCAGTTTTTTTATCCGAATTATCGGCAGAAACAGCCACAATTACTTCGTCAAAAATCTTGGATGCACGTTCTAACACATCCAAATGTCCGTTTGTAACCGGATCAAAAGTACCAGGGTAAATAGCTATGCTCATATAGTAAAGAGACTATAATAGCTAAGAATCGAAACAAGTCCACAACCAAGGATGCCGTTGAGATTGCAAATGAGTTCGAACCATGAAATGATTAGATTTAATTAGATGAACCTACCAAACCTTCTCACTCTCTCAAGAATACCTTTAATGCTGGTAGTCATTGCCTTACTATATCCGGCCTCCGATACCTCTCTGCCATGGATAAGAACCGGCGCACTTGTTGTTTTTCTCTTTGCCGCCCTCACTGACTGGCTTGACGGATGGCTTGCCCGAAAATTTGGACAGGTATCTGAGTTTGGTAAGTTTATGGATGCACTTTCGGACAAGGTTCTCACACTGGGAATGTTTATTAGTCTATTAGCTCTGGATGAAATTGCACGATGGGCACTTTTTCCAATTTTGCTGATTCTTTCTAGGGAATTTCTAATTACTGGTTTAAGATTAGTAGCAGCTGCACGCGGAAAAACTTTAGCCGCAGAAAAAATCGGTAAATTAAAAACAGTCATTCAACTTACTTGTATTTGCTTATTCCTTGGCAAAATTGCGGTGGAAGATGATTTTACTGGAATTTTTGCAACGGAGCTCCAAGAAAGTCTGATTCATATTCTTTTGCTGTCTGGGCGAATCACTCTGATAGCCGCTACTCTCATTACGGTTATTTCTGGTATTATTTATTTATCCAAGTATTGGAGATTTTTTATCGAAGAAGATCAGTAATGGATTTTTTCATTCGAAATTTATCCACCCTTGGCCCCGTGGGTACAAACTTACCTGCACCCGGGACATTTGGTTCGCTTGCAGGCCTAGTTGTCTTCTGTTTTTTATTTTGGTTCTCCCCTCTTTCTCCGATAGGAATTATGATCCTATTTTCAATTCTTTTTATTGCAGGAATCCCTCTGTGTACACGTGCTGAAGTTCTTTTGGGAAAAGAAGACCCACCAGAAGTAATATGGGACGAATTTACCGCAATTCCTTTAGTATTTGTTTTCTGCCTAGATGAATTAAATTCCTTCTCTATTACTAAAGTTTTATTCTTTTTAACGATCGGGTTTATTCTTTTTCGTATTTTTGACATCGCGAAACCTATTGGAATTAAAAAGCTTCAAAATTTACCCAATGGGATGGGAGTGATGATTGATGACCTTGCCGCGGCACTTGCTTCCGCCTTGCTTCTTTTTGTAATCAAAACTTTTCCTTTGTCTTTTTTGTAATTTCCTCTTCTAATTTATCTTGTAATGAGTGATTCGGATGAAAACAGTTCGGCAGAAAACTTCTCTTTTACCCTTGAAGTTTCGAACAAAATGGGGATTCATGCCCGCCCTGCGGCCATGATCGTTCGGATTGCGTCTCGATTCAACGGAGATATTTGGGTCGAAAAAGAAGGTGAAAAAGTAAACGCTAAAAGTATCATGGGAATCATGATGCTCGCTGCGGCGAAAGGCACGATCCTTACTTTTTTTACTAAGCCAAAAGAAGGAAGTGAGTTTCAGAAAGAAATGTCTGAACTATTCGCTTCCAAGTTTCAAGACGAGTAAACTTGATCCTACTTGATCAAATCGGAAATCCGGTCGTCATAGAAATCTTTTAAACAAACCTTAATCTCAGAAGGCCGTTTCATTGGCTTAATTCGTTCGGCTAAACTTTGTGCTTCTTGCAATGTAAATCTTCGACCATAAAACTTAAGTTCGGGTAGTAGGATTCCCGTGGCACTTACAGTATCCAAACCCAAACCAATTAATAAAGGCAGAAAATGAGGATCACCAGCAATTTCACCACATAAAGTAACCTCCACATTCTTCTCTTTTGACACATCAAAAATGTGCTTCAATGAACGAATAACTGCTGGGTGATGGGGCTCATAAAGATAAGCAATTTCATTATTAATCCGATCTACTGCTAGTAAATATTGAACGAGGTCATTGGTACCGACACTAAAAAAATCAACTTCATCGGCCAACATATCACAAATGGTAACCGCAGATGGAGTTTCTATCATACACCCAACCTTGATCTCATTATCAAAACTGACTCCCTTCTCACTCAGTTGTCTCTTTGCGGTAAACAAGAATTCTTTTGCGCGAACAAGCTCCTCTACCCCACTAATCATAGGAAACATTATTTTCACAGAACCAAAAGCACTCACACGCAAAATTGCACGTAATTGATCCAAAAAGATCGATGGATTACGAAGGCAATAACGAATTGCTCGAAATCCCATAAATGGGTTTTCCTCTTTTTCGCGCCCAATTGAATCTAAAATTTTATCTCCACCCAGATCGAGGGTTCGTATAGTAACAGGTTTTCCGTCCGCTGCCATAACAAGTTTTTGGTATTCCTCAAACTGTTGATCTTCGCTGGGAATTTGATTTCTGCTCAGGAATATTGATTCTGTACGGAAAAGCCCTACCCCGACGCACCCGTTTTCAATTCCGCTTTTTACTTCTTCAGAAGTATCAGCATTTGCAAGGAAATGAATTTTTAGACCATCTTGAGTTTCGGGTGGTAAGGAAATTTCTCCAGCAAATAAATCCTTTATTTTATTTCTCTGTAATCCCACCTTTCCATACCGAAAAAGAGTACTTTCAGAAGGATTGATAATCGCAATACCTTCAAATCCATCAATTAATATGGTATCTCCTTCAGCTAATTTCTCGGTAAGCCCTCTTACCCCAACCACTGCAGGAACACCGCTCGCTCGAGCCATTATTACTGCGTGACTAGTACGACCGCCTGTATCTGTGGCAATACCGAGGATCTTAGATCGATCTAAAGAGGCAGTATCCGAAGGGCTTAAATCTTCAGAGACTAAAATTCTCGGCTCTCCTAAAAAAGCAGTACCTGCCGCAGTTTCTCCAATCAAATTTCGAAGTAACCTCTTCGATATATCTTTTAAATCTGCCGCTCGCTCACGTAGATATTCATCCTCAAGTTGATTAAAATAATCATGGTAACGCTGGGTTACTCGATAAACACATTGTTCGATATTATCGCCTGTTTTTTTAATTTCTTTTTCGATATCGACAAAGAGTGCTTTATCTTCAAGCACGAGGATATGGGCGTCAAAGATACCCGCCTCTTTTTCACCTAAATTTTTCGCAACTTCATTTCTAATTCCCTCGATTTGAGTTCGAGTAATTGCGACTGAATCTTTGAAACGTTCGAGTTCAGACTCTTGCTCGGACTCACTTACCTGATATTGGGGAACTTCTACATCTCCATGCAAAAACCGAAACACCGGTCCATGTGAAACCCCCGGAGAGCCAGGAATTCCATAAAGAGCGATTTCTTTATTTAATTGAGACATACAAATAATAACTTCTTAAATAATTCTAAAAGAGCATATTATGACTCAAACTGATCAAAATTGAAAACAAAAACCATGCCCCTAGTTCAGCCTTATTCGGGATACCCAAAAACTAGCTTCAAGTCCAAGGGATCGAGAAATAAAATTCCGGACTGGTCTCTCGTCCACACCTTCAGAAACAAAACAAAAGCACGAAGATCCACTCCCAGAAACCTGAAAAGATAATCCAAAACAATCCCTTAATTCTTCGAAAATCGGCTTGAGGAACAAATACTTGGAAAGAAGTACTGATTCAAAATCGTTGTGACAAAAATCAGGAACACTTCGTTCTCCAGCTTCCCATTCTTGTACCACTTTATTGGCCCAGCAAGGGTCTGAATAAGATCCATTTTCTGCTAAGGCTTTGTAAATTAAAGGAGTAGAAAAACCAATCGGAGGTTGGAATAAGAATATTCTCTGTCCATTTATCTCATTTTGCTCGGTTCCCGGAATAATCCTTACTTTCTCGCCTCGACCAATTGCATGTCCAATACCATCATGAAGGAAAAACGGACAATCTGAACCCAGTTTTTCTGCCACTACGGCAAGATCCTCGTTGGTGTAAGGTTGGCCATGATATAAGTTAAGTCCACGAAGTGTGGCCACGGCATCACTACTTCCTCCGCCAAGTCCGGCCATTGCCGGGATTCTCTTGGCTATTGTTACCTTCATTCCCGTTCGGTCACCTGTAAACCTACGCCATTCTTCAATTGCCTTGTAGGCAAGATTATTGCGACCTGACAGTGTTTCATTTCCACTACAAACACATTGGATCTCATCTTGCTTGTCCGTTCTTTCCAATATGACTTGGTCACTTAACTCTAATTTAGCAAGTACTGTGTTAATTTCATGAAAGCCATCTTTTCTCTTCCCGGTAACGGCAAGAAATAAATTTATTTTAGCAGGTGCAGGAACGGAAATTCGACTGATCGCATTTTTAGCTTTCATCTGATTGGATTAGTTTATTTAACAAACAAAATTATAACAGGCGATTAGAAAGAATAGGATTGGCTCAATGAATCGACCCACCATGATGTCAATTCATGGATGATTCAAAAACAAAAGTTATTCTCGCACTCGATGTTGAAAGCCGTACAAAAGCAGAATCAATACTGGAAGCGACTGGGGAAAGTCTCCAATGGGTCAAAATTGGATTGCAAACTTATTTAAGAGACGGCCCTGAATTCCTGCATGATATTGCCTCAATTGGAAAATCAATATTTTTGGATTTAAAATTACATGACATTCCCAATACCATGGCAAAGGCGATTGAAAGCCTTGCCTCATTACCAATCAAAATGCTGACTCTCCATTCCACTGCAGGACCAGAAGCACTTGCCAGGTGTGCCCAAGCCTCTGCTGAATTTCTTCCTGATACCCAATTACTTGCGGTCACCGTGTTAACTTCAATGAATCAAGAAAACCTCAACTCGATTGGGGTGGAATATAAAATCCCGGATCAAGTGGATAAACTAGCAAAAATGTCCACAAACTCTGGGATTAATGGAATTGTATGTTCTCCGCATGAACTTGTCAGGTTGAGGGATGCCCTGCCTCATTCCACCACATTCGTTACTCCAGGAATTCGTCCAAGGGGTTCTGCGACTGGCGATCAAAAACGAATTATGACGCCAAGCCAGGCAAGTCAGGCAGGTGCAAACTTTCTTGTCATTGGAAGACCCATTCTCGCTGCAGAAAATCCACAACAAGCACTCGCGGATATTCAACAAGAACTAGCCGAATGAAACATTGTGCAATCCTTCTCGCTGGGGGAAGCGGGTCCAGAATGAACGCACAGGGAGAGGACAAACTTCTTTACCCGATCCATTCTACAAATTCTTTTCGTTTAAGTTATGAGGCATTTCTAAATACAAATAAAATTAATAATGTTGTAATAATTTACCGAGATCGCGAACAACTGAAACTATTAAAAAAAGAAATCGATATTGCCCATCAAACAGGAAATAGAAAATTCGATCCGATTTTAGTAAAAGGAGGAACAGAAAGAAAAGATTCAGTCCTCAATGGTCTAGCAAATTGCCCATCAACTTGTGAATTTGTCTATGTCCATGATTGTGCTAGGCCAATGATTCAAACCAAGACAATTAATCAACTCCATGAAATCGTCTCTCAAACGGGAGCGGTTGCAATTGCAAGACCGTTACGAGACACCATCAAGATTATCGAAGAAAAAGATACTGAAGATTGGAGAGCACCGTGCACTACAAAATCAATTGACCGATCGAATATTTGGATTATGGAAACACCGCAAGTCGCTCGAAAAGACTGGCTTCAAGAGGGAATGAACTTTGCTCTAGATCAAGATCTTCTTACTACCGATGAAGTCTCTGTACTAGAACTCATTCAAAAAAAAGTAACGATGCTCGAAACAGAATATCCAAATCCAAAAATTACATCGCAGGCTGACTGGCCATACCTTACCTTTTTACTGTCCTCAAAATGACCGATCCTTTACCCATTCGAATTGGCCATGGCTATGACTTACATCGCTTGGTTTCTGAAAGAAAACTAATTTTAGGGGGAGTAGAGATTCCTTTTCACCTAGGATTACTAGGACATTCAGATGCAGATTGCCTCACTCATTCTCTAGCAGATGCTATTTTGGGAGCACTATCACTTCCTGATATCGGTCATTACTTTCCAGATAATGACCCTGCAAATAAAGACTTGGATTCCAAAATTATCCTATCAAAGGCACTTTCCGAGACCGACAGACTCGGGTATCAAGTTGGAAATATTGATCTCACTATAATTGCAGAGAAGCCTAAAATCTTACATTATATCGAAAAAATAAAAACATCACTTTCCAACACAATGAACATTCCAAAAGAAAGAATTGGGATTAAAGCAACCACCAACGAACAAATTGGCGCAATCGGTAGAATGGAAGGAATTGCGACTTTTGCAGTCTGCAGCCTGATTAAGAAATAGTTCTAAGCGACAATCTGGTCGGCTTCAAAAAAGCGATTGATTTCAGCCAATGCAGAATCAGGGCTGTCCGACGCATGAACTACATTCTTCATTCGGTCAGTACCAAGGTCTCCCCGAATGGTCCCTTTGGGAGCTGCGGTGGAATCAGTCGGACCAATAAGATCACGAACACCCTGGATTACATTTTCTCCTTCTAACACAAGTGCCATCACGGGGCATGAACTCATGAATTCAGCGATTTCCGGGAAAAATGGCAAATCAGCCACATGGGCATAATGCTCGTTTAACAAGGAATCATCCAACTGTACTAACTTACTACCAATAATCGAGTAACCAGCACCTTCAAATCGGCTAATCACTTGGCCCACAATGGCTTTTTGTATACAATCAGGTTTTAGGAGAATAAGGGATCTTTGCATAAGAATAAACTATGGTTTATGGAATACAAAACCAATTCGGTTCTGTGTGGTAATGAATTAAGAATCAGATTCTTTATCTTCTTCTTTGGAAGAAGGCGACACAGAAACTTTTTTATCCGTCTCATCCTGAGAAAAATACAAAGAGGGTTCTTCATCTTCGGTCAAGAGTACACGAATAGATTTATTCTTTCTAAGACTGCCCGAGAGTACTTCCTCAGCAAGGCTGTCTTCTAGATATTTCTCAACAGCACGCCTAAGTGGGCGAGCACCCAGTTTACTATCGTATCCCTTCTCGATAAGAAATTCTTTTACATCGTCAGAAATATGGAGCTTGAGTTTCTTATCCTTAAGACGATCAGTAACTTTTTTGAGCTCCAAATCGACAATAGCACGCATACTTTCCTTTATCAACGGACGGAAGATGACAATCTCAGTTAATCGATTAAGGAACTCAGGCTTAAAAGATTTCTTCGCCTCGTCCTTAATTTTGTCTTTGATTTTATCAAAATCATCATCAGCGTTGCCGGCTGAAAAACCAAGAGAGCTATTTCGTTGTAGGATATGTGCACCTACATTTGAAGTCATGATGAGAATCGTGTTACGAAAATCAACTTTTCTCCCTAAACTATCAGTAAGTCTACCATCCTCTAAAATTTGAAGTAGAATTTGAACCACATCTGGATGTGCTTTTTCAATCTCATCAAAAAGTATAACGGCATAGGGCTTGCGTCGGATTGCTTCAGTTAACTGACCACCCTCTTCGTGCCCAACATAACCGGGGGGAGAACCAATCATGCGCGAGACTGCATGCTTCTCCATGTACTCGGACATATCGATTTGAATCAAGGAATCTTGATCGCCAAAAATTCGTTCCGCAAGGACCTTGGCAAGGTGGGTTTTTCCAACTCCTGTCGGCCCTAAAAACATAAAAGAACCAATTGGGCGCTTGGGATCTTTCAAGTCAGCTCGTGAACGTCGCAGCGCTTTTGACACCACTTCAGTAGCAAAATCCTGTCCAATAATTAACTTTCGAAGTTCTGATTCAAGTTTGAGGAGTTTCTTCGATTCCTTCGCTTCCATGCGATTCAATGGAATGCCTGTCCAATCTGCAATTACTTGAAGCATATCATCTTCATCGACAGAAGCGCGTTTTTCGTCCCGACTTTTTTTCCAACTTTCTAATACTCGTTCTCTTTTGGCACGAAGCTTTTTTTCTTTATCTCGAGCTTCCGCTGCTTCTTCGAAATTTTGGTCTGAAATTGCGGATTCTTTTGCCGCACAAATTTCTTTGATTTCATCGGATAAATTTTCAATCTCAGGGGGTCTCTTCAATGTCTCCATCCGAGAACGTGCACCCGCTTCATCAATTGCATCAATCGCTTTGTCAGGAAGAAATCGTCCAGTAACATAACGGTCTGTCAGCTTGGCGGCAGCGGCCAATGATTTATCAGTGAAATTTACATTGTGGTGCTCTTCATACTTGGGACGGATTCCCTTGAGTATAAGGATTGTATCTTCGACAGAAGGAGCCTCGACCTTAACAGACTGGAATCTACGATCCAATGCACTGTCTTTTTCGATATACTTACGATACTCAGCAAGAGTAGTTGCACCGATGCATTGCAATTCGCCACGACTGAGTGCAGGCTTAAAAATATTGGACGCATCCATCGCACCTTCCGCTGCGCCAGCCCCTACAATTGTATGGAGTTCGTCAATAAAGATAATAATGTTTTTCGCCTTTCTAAGCTCATCCATTACTGCCTTGATCCGTTCTTCAAACTGGCCACGGTATTTGGTGCCCGCGACCATAAGAGCGAGGTCAAGAGTGACCACACGCTTATCTAAAAGATTCTCCGGCACCATACCAGAAGCAATTTGTTGGGCCAGTCCTTCCACGATTGCAGTTTTTCCAACCCCCGCCTCACCGATCAATACAGGATTGTTTTTTGTTCGTCTGCAAAGAACCTGAGTCATCCGGCGAATTTCATTTTCGCGTCCAATCACAGGGTCCATTTCACCCTTCTTTGCAATTTCAGTAAGATCTCTTCCAAAAGCCTTTAGTGCAGGAGTTTTTTGATCTTTACCTTTTTCCTCGGGTGCACCAGCTCCAACTACTGAAGCTTCGGACTCATCAGAGGAAGAAAAATTAGGGTCAAGCTCGGACAAAATTTCATTCCTGCACCGCTCGACATCGATATCTAAAGACTTTAAAACTCTTGCAGCAACGCCTTCACCTTCACGAAGTAAACCAAGCAATATGTGTTCGGTACCGACATAGCTATGATTCAAAGACTTCGCTTCTTTACCTGCTAATGCTAAGACTTTCTTAACCCGTGGGGTGTAAGGAACATTACCGGAGGGTTTGGCTTCAGGTCCAAGGCCCACCTGTTCATCTACAGCCTGTCTAACCGTGTCAAGATCAAGCCCCATTTTTTGGAGAACATTGACCGCCACTCCCTGCCCAAGATTGATCAAACCTAAAAGAAGGTGCTCAGTACCAACATAATTGTGGTGAAAACGGTCTGCCTCTTTTCTGGCAAGAGCAAGTACTTGCTGTGCACGAGGCGTGAAATTACTCATCGGTTCAGACATAATAAATATTTATAACCTTCTATTTAACAAAGTCAACTATGGCTAGATAGATCCAGGAGGGGGGCTCGTAAAAATTGATTGCGTAAAAGCTCTGCCCGTAATTCATCGCGTTGATTTGGCTCAATTGCCTCTCCGGCAGATAATTGTACATGACCAGGTTGTACCTCGATGAACATTCGATCAGCCAAACCGCGAAATTTATCTGGCATCATTCCAAAATCAGTGGCCAAGCGAACGAGAGAAAGTAAGTCCATCGCTTCTGCACTTTGGATCAAATGACAGGTCTTCAAACTCCCAATCGCACGACTCATTTTATCAATTAATCGAGTACGATCATCCTGTAACAACTTGTCACGAGCAAAGTTTTCCTGGCGAACAAGGCTTTCCAAAGTACTGTTTAACCGGTCAATAATCGCAGATTCAGACTCCCCCAGGGTTTGCTGGTTAGAAATTTGAAAAATACTTCCATTCGCATCTGATCCCTCGCCAAATAAGCCCCGCACGGCAATGCCCAATTGATTAACTGCATTTATCACCTTGTCCATATTCTTGGACATTACCAAACCCGGAAGATGCATCATAACAGACGCTCTCATTCCGGTGCCTAAATTAGTGGGACAGGCAGTCAAAAAACCTAATTCTCCATCGTACGCATAGTTAATGGCCGATTCAATTCCGGAGTCAACCTCATCGGCATGTTTCCATACCGAACTAAAATCCAAACCGGGGCGCAGTACCTGAATTCGCAAATGATCTTCCTCATTAATCATTATACAACAGGAACGGTCTTGGGTTAAAACAATGCCCGAACCCTCTTCCACCTGAGAGAGCTCAGGGCTGATCAAGTGTTGCTCCACCAATATTTGGCGATCTAGTTCACTTAAATCGTCTACCTCAACCGAAATCGAGTTATTAAGACCCTTTATTCCGCTCATCGCGTCAATACACTTCGATAATACCGCACGTTTCTGAGCCACTTCAGCACGGCCGGGGAAAGGGAACTGCCTCAAGTTTCTTGCCAAACGAATCCTGGTGCTCAAAGTCACAGGAATTGCCTTGGGTTGTTTTTTACCTCCCGATTCTTTACTCAATATTTTGTGAAACATATAGAAAAAATTAAACCGTCGCCTTGGATTCGTTCTGTAAATCACGGAGTTGATCTCTTAATTCCGCCGCTTTTTCAAAATCTTCTTTCTCAACTGCTTCCTGCAATTTCTTTTTCAAAGAACCCATTGACTGTTCAAAGTGAATTCTGGACTCGGAACCAGCCGGTACTTTCCCTAAATGCTTAATTCCTGCATGCATGCCATCGAGCAAAGGATCTAGTACAGGACGAAATACATGATAACATGCTTCACAACCGAGACGCCCCCCTTTCTTAAACTCTTGATGGGTCGTGCCACAACTTTCGCACACCATTGATGTGTTAGCGGTATCGACCTCCATTTCTACCTTATCCATCAAATTGCTAATAGAAAGGTTCTCTGGATTGGTGACGCCTTTTGCCTGTGCACAAGTCTCGCACAAATCCATTTTGTGCATTTGTCCGTTCAAAATTTGTGTGAGATGAACGGTGGCTTGGTTATCGCAATGGTGACATTTCATTTGTAGTGATGATTGTTGGCTTGATTACATACTAGTAATTATAATTAAAAAACTCAACGCATATGATGCGCGAAGTTAATAATGTGTGGGACAGCTGTTTAATCTTGTTCATTCAAATGCACACCGTCAGACAGAACCATCTTCCGGAAAAGGTCAATTAATCGACGAGTCATAACACCAGGGGTGCCGTCTCCCACCTGTCGATGGTCCACTTCCACGCATGGGATAACTTCAGCTGCCGTACCGGTTAAAAAGCATTCGTCCGCAGTCCAAAGATCATATCGAGTTAGTGCCTGCTCGCGGCAAGGTAGTTCCAACTGGGCCGCTAAATCAATTGCCGCACCCCGTGTGATACCTCGCAAAGATCCGGCATCCAGGGGAGGGGTATAGAGAATGCCCTTTGCTATTATGAAAACATTATCCCCAGTACATTCGGCAATCTCTCCTTTATCATTGAGCATTAAGGCTTCCTGAAAGCCCACTTTCTTGGCCTCGATCTTGGCTAATATATTGTTAAGATAATTTAAACTTTTAATTGCTGGCGGGAGAGCAGAAGAATTAATCCGACGAGTGGGAACTGAAATAATTTTGAGACCTTTCTCATATAATTCCTCCGGATAAAGCTGTATATCGTCAGCAATGATAATTACATTTCCAGGACCGCAACCATCTGGAGTTAATCCGAGGTGGCCAGGACCACGAGTCACTACAAGTCGAACATATCCATTCTGCATGTCATTTATTCGACAGGTATCGCAAACGGCTTTTTTCATTTGCTCGCGATTCAATGGTAATTCAAGAAGAATTGCCTTGGCAGAATACTCCAACCGTTCGAGATGTTCATCTAGCTTAAAAACACAGCCGTCATATAACCGGATGCCTTCAAACACTCCGTCTCCATAAAGTAAACCATGATCAAAGACAGATATCTTAGCATCTTCCTTCGCTACAAAATCTCCATTCAAATAAATTTTCATTTCTATAATATTACATGAATGAAAATTTTGAAATTGGCGAGCGCCAAGAAAAAAGGTTATTCACCTATTCGCAATTAAGTGCTCCACCACACTTGGATCGGCCAGGGTTGACACATCTCCAATTTGATCGGTTTCATTCGTTGCAATTTTCCTTAAGACCCTTCTCATAATTTTCCCCGAACGAGTCTTGGGTAATGCAGGAGCCCAATGAATTTGATCGGGAGTGGCAATTGGACCAATTACGGTACGAACCTGCTTTTTTAATTCTGCTCTCAGTTCTTCCGAATACTCGACCCCTGAGTTTAAGGTGACAAAAGCGTAAATTCCTTCTCCCTTTACCTCATGAGGAAATCCAACCACTGCCGATTCAGCGACATCCTGATGAGCAACCAGGGCACTTTCCACCTCTGCCGTGCCCATCCGATGTCCGGATACATTAATTACATCATCCACCCGACCAGTTATCCAGTAATAACCATCTTCATCCCGCCGGCAGCCATCACCCGTAAAATAATATCCTTTGTATTGTTGAAAATAGGTACTTTCAAAACGATCGTGGTCTCCATAAATAGTTCGCATTTGTCCCGGCCATGGCTCTTCTATGGCAAGTACTCCATTTACGCCATTCCCCTTTATTTCTTCTCCGGACTGAGGATCCAGTATAACCGGCTTGACGCCAAAGAAGGGAAATGTGGCAGAACCCGGCTTCAGGGGGGTTGCGCCGGGTAGAGGTGAGATAAGAATGCCCCCGGTCTCTGTCTGCCACCATGTGTCTACAATTGGGCATCTCTCTTTTCCCGCATTTCGGTGATACCAGCGCCAAGCTTCCGGGTTAATCGGTTCGCCTACGCTCCCCAAAATCCGTAAACTTTCCATTTTATACTTACTGGGCCAATCTTCTCCCGCAGCAGCAATTGCACGAATCGCGGTGGGTGCAGTATAAAATTGATTGATCCTCCACTTTTCAATTACCTGCCAATAACGATCAGGATTGGGATAAGTGGGAATACCCTCAAACATTGTAGTGGTCGCTCCATTTGCGAGCGGACCGTAGACAATGTAGGAATGCCCAGTAATCCAACCGATATCAGCGGCACAAAAATAAATATCATCTTCGTGGTAATCAAAAATATACTTGTGAGTGGTTGCAGTATATACCAAGTAACCGGCACTGGTATGCAGGACACCCTTGGGTTTCCCCGTAGATCCAGAAGTGTACAAAATAAATAACGGATCTTCCGCATCCATTTCTTCACATGGGCAATCAGCACTCGCATTTTGCATCTCTTCATCCCACCAAAGATCGCGCCCCTCTTTCATCTCGCACTCAATTCCAGATTCCTCCCCTACCCGCTTCACGACGATACAGGTTTCCACATTCTCTTCCATCTGTTCTGATGCCCGTGCCATTGCCGTGTCTGCATTTGGCTTCATCGGGATTGCTTTCGCACCACGAAAAGTCCCATTTGCGGTAATGAGCGTTTTGCAAGTCGAGTCCACGATTCGGTCGGCTAATGCCTCTGCTGAAAAACCACCAAATACAACCGAATGGATCGCACCAATTCGGGCACAGGCAAGCATTGCCACAGTAGCTTCAACCACCATTGGCATATAAATTGAAACTCGGTCGCCTTTTTTTACTCCCCTACTCTTAAGAACATTTGCAAATTTACTAACCTGTACATGCAGTTCTTTGTAACTTACCGTCTTATCTTCTCCCGGTTCATTCCCCTCCCAAATAATTGCAGTCTTGTTGGATCGATATTCGAGGTGCCTATCCACGCAATTATAACAAACATTTGTTTTTGCCCCCTCGTACCACTTAATATCGATCGGTGCATTCTCACTATTGTAGTTAAAAGACCGAACTTGATCCCATTTTTTATACCAATAAAAGTTTTCCGCCACTTCAGACCAAAAATCTTCAGGATCATTTATACTTCTTTCATATTGTTTGAAATATTCTTCCATGCTTCCCACATGGGCTTTCCTGGAAACTTTTTCGGGAGGATTAACTAAGTCAACTGGCTTATTTTCACTCATAATATCTATGGATTAAGGTTGTAAAGAAGTTTTAGGCGATTGCACTTCGCTTGTCGATGCGTTTTAAAGAGTGACTCATGCTCACGAAAGAATTGGAGTACCCCTTACCCAAAGAATTGATTGCTCAAACGCCAACCGATCAGCGCGACCAGTCTCGCCTGCTTGTATTTAACCGTTTATCCCAAGACCTCACCCATCACCACTTTCACGAGTTACCAAAGCTTCTTCCGCCTAATCTTTCTATTCTGCGCAATGATGTTTCGGTACTAAAAGCACGACTCGCCGGGAAAAGGCCCGGTGGTGGATCTGTGGAATGCCTTTTGCTTCGCCCAACCTCTCAACCCGAAACTACCTGGCGATGCCTTTTAAAACCAGGAAATAAAACCGCGAAAGCGGGGAGATTTGGACTGGAGAACGAATATTCTGCCGAAATTATTGAAAGTCTTCCTTCGGGAGAATATGTGGTCCGCTTCCAACTCCCCCAAGACAACGACCCAGCCTCCCTTGCCCAAAGAATCGGATCTCTTCCCTTGCCCCCCTATGTTCGTCGCCCTGCTGACCAGGCAGACGCGGAGCGCTATCAAACCGTTTATGCGAACCAAGGAAACCGTTCCGCGGTAGCGGCCCCCACCGCGGGACTGCATTTTACACCTGAATTACTCAAGAAACTTCAAGTAGAGGGACATACCATCCACGACCTTACTCTCTCAGTTGGATTGGGGACCTTCCGCCCGGTTGAAACCGAACGAATTGAAGATCACCCCATGCATGCAGAGAAATATTTTCTTTCCCCGTCTACTCAGGCCATCCTATGCGACTCTCAGAAAACCAAGCTTGCAATTGGCACAACCTGTGTCCGGGCGATCGAGCATTACCTAAGTAATGAAGAACGAAAAACGACCCAACCTATGGAATCTGAGGCCGAGCTATTCATCCGCCCCCCCTATCATTTTCTCGGAGTGGATCACCTGCTTACTAATTTCCACCTTCCTGGATCTACGCTCATGTGCTTGGTCGGTGCTTTTCTTTCCCCAGGCAAAAATAATGGAGTGACTAAGCTTAAGGAAATCTACAACGAAGCAGTTGAAAAAAAGTACCGCTTCTTTTCCTACGGAGATGCGATGCTTATTCTCTAGAAAGGCAAAGGTTGAACGAACAACCAAAATGATCGGAACCAGTAACCCCTATTGGGAATGTTCCATTTTCCTGGAGGATTGATTGAAAAATACCTTTTGTGGATGAGCTTCAACAATGTAATAGATCCATGTCCCGTCTCGGTTACGGAACAAGTGGGGATATACTCCTGGCCCAGTCCACATCCACTCTTGCGAGGAAGACCAAATCCAAAGCGAGGACGGTTGTTCTGTTGTGGTGTAAAGCCATCCAAGCTTTGCATGATGAACCCAATCGTTTCCTCCTTCATAGTAATTCCCAAACCAAGGGGAGCTTTTCCAACCTGCCTGGGGAAGATCAACGGAATCAGAAAAAACATTCTTCGGGGAATCAATCGGGTCTTGGGAGGGAGTGGAATCTGAAGTATTATTTTTCAGGCGAATAAAAAATACTGCGGTCATACCTTCTGCGGTTGCTTTGATTGATACCCTCGAATTGGCCGAGATATTTTTGGCCGTGGCGAAGTCATCCTTAATTAAAAGTTCTGTACTGGTACTTTCCCACTGGGTTGAACGGGTAGGCAGTTGGGTTATTGTGCCATCATCTAAAGAGATCGACGCCGTAAGCTTTGTAAATTCACCTGAGAGCAATGAACTTAATTCCGAACGAACATTCAATTTTGTGGGAACCGAAAACTCAGCATTGGGACCCACTTGATTTACGATTAAGCCAGAAGAATCAGCATTTACTCCGTAAAACGAATCACCGATGAAACCTTCGTTTTTAATGTCTGCAAAAGAAGAGTTAGTAAAACCAAATATAAAGAGAGCTAACTTAAGACAAAGAGTATGTGTGATTTTCATATTGAATTGTTACATTAAAATGATGCAATTTAAGTACCGGTCAAGTAAAAATTAACCCCTTAATGAGAAGACGAATCGACAAGCCAACTCCTTTTATCTACATTGGTGATTCGTGATGTTCATAAAGAAAATAGTAAAATTCTATCTTTGGTGCTTATTAATATTCGCCCATTTTGCTTTCGGTGTGACTGAGTTTGATCTCCAACCATTGGGAAAACTTAGCCAAATTGATGTCAGACTGCAAAAAGGTGCGCTATTTGGGGTTGGTCAAGTCAGAGGTTCTTTCGATAGAGTGAGGGGAAGAATCCAATTTTCAACAAAATCTCCTTCGAAAACAGTGGGTTCAGTCCACTTAGATGCAAGAGCACTTCATTTTGGATACCATAAAGTAGACGGGGATGCCCATCAACCCATATGGCTTAATTCAATGAAGTATCCTAAGATTGTCTTCAAACTAGAAGGATTACGGAATGCCCATTGGCAAGGTGATGCCCTGAACGCAGATGCTTTTGGTTCGCTACTACTGAAGAATAAAACCTCTCCTATTACCCTCCCGGTAACAATTAAATATCTTCGAAATGGCCGAAAAAAGTATGATCGAAAACCGGGGGATTTAATTATTCTTAAAGGACAATTATCACTGAGTAGGGAAAAATTTGGAATAAACCCTGGTTCTATGCTAGATGTAATTCAGGACGGAATAGTCGTGCATGTGACTCTAGTGGGGTGCTCCAGTGGAAAACGCCCTCTTTTGCCGTCCCGGTTGTTTATTTAATACTTCTTCTAGCCTGGGTGCCAAGTTAAAGCATGGCATAAAGCAAGTCCAAGGGCATCCGATTGGTCGTAAGGCAAAGGCTGGGGCAAATGTAGCATTTGTGCAAGTGTCTGCGACATTTGTTCCTTACTCGCCCTTCCAAAACCAACTACCGCCTGCTTGACCCGAAGAGGAGCATATTCAAAGACAGGAACATCCCGGATTGCCGATGCAGATAATGCCGCTCCCCGGGCGGCACCCATAATTTGAGCAGTCTTAAAATTCTGCACATAAATGGTTGCCTCGCAGGACAAATGATAAGGTTTCCAAAGATCAAGTAACCGTGAAACCGCCTGATGAATCATTCCTAGGCATGCAATAGAATCAATCTTAGGTTTTAATTCGAGAGTTTCTGAATAAAGTAGCTTAAAACTGCTTCCTTCACATTCTAATACCGCCAACCCAGTGCCACGAAGGCTGGGGTCAACTCCGAGGATTCTTCCTTTAAATGGGGTTTTTCGCAATAAAGTTTTGGTATCAACTTGTGTTGATCGGGTAGATCTTCCCGCCAGATGATCGGCCCATAATTTTCGAGAACTTTTACTCATATATTTCCTTTAACTAAAGAATCATCCGAATTCCCGCAAGTACGATGAAAAACCAAACCATTCGTTCAAATAAAGTTTGGTTGATATACTGTACAATCAACGGAGCAATTGCTGCTCCTATCATCGCGGGAATAAACATCCACCAACTCACGGACATTGAATCAAGAGTAATAATTTCGAGATCGATCATAAATGGAATCTTGATCACATTTACGATGAGAAATAACCAGGCGGATGTTCCAATAAAGGCATATTTTGGAAGGGCCATTGCTAAAAGATAAAGTTGAGCAATGGGTCCAGCGGCATTGGCTAACATAGTAGCAACCCCTCCAAGCAAGCCAAAAATAAGACCGAGCACAATTGAACCTTTGGGTATTTCTCCTTGCTCTTTTTGCTTATTTCTTGTCATCCCTTTTCGAATTTTGACGAAAAAATGAAGTGCAGTCATACTCAGCAAGATACCTCCAATTACATACTTCAATTGCCTAACTCGATCATCTCCACCTTGAAAATAATCAAAGACCCACCAACCAATAATTGTACCAATAATAAAACAGGGGAGTAAGCGAATAATAAAATTCCAATCAGTATGCTTTCGATAAACCAGCGTGGCAGTGAGATCGGCCGATATGAGAACAGGAAGAAGCAATCCAACCGACAAAGGGACCCCGATTGGACCCAATGCGTCCTCTAATACCAGGGCATAGATTGCCACCGTTAGATTTCCAGCGCCGGGCAAGCCTCCTTTACTCATGCCCATAATGAGGGAGCCTAAACCTAACAGGGACCAATGGGTGATTGTAAGGACTTCCATAAATATTAATTCACTTTACGAAACATCAAACATTTAGGAAATCAAGAAAATGGAGTTTTTTTGGAAAAAACCTAGTTTTTTACAAATTTACCTGCATCTACTTGAAAAGATTCCCAGTTACTTTTCTCATCAGTAGTTGGAAAACTAGTACCGGTAGCAAAAACCTGTGTTTTGAGGGGAAGAAGGTCTTTAAAATTGGCCTTTCTCTTTTCATCTAATTCTCCAAGAACATCGTCGATTAATAAGATTGGTGTACGAGAAAGACTCTTTTTCAAATATTCAAACTCCGCAAACCGTAAGCCCAAGACCAAGCCACGTTGCTGGCCTTCAGAAGCAAAATTACGAGCATCTTTTCCATCCAAAAGGAATTCGAAGTCATCCCGGTGTGGTCCCCTGCGGGTCGTTCCAAATTGGCGGTCTTTCATTCGCTCATTCAGCAATCGATTTGAAAAATCTGCCAATGTAGAAAGTTCCAGATCCGGTCGATACAGTACACTCGCCTTTTCCAAGCCGTTTGAAAGAGATTCGTAGTAAAAAGACAGAGTTTCCGAAATAATCGGTAATGCTTGTAAACGAAATTGGTAAATTCGATAGGCATTTGGAATTAAACTTTGTTCAAAGGCATCTAATTCCCTATCTCCCCCGCCCTTCTTGAGCAAAGCATTACGTTCGCGTAATGATCGATGATAAATTTTTAAAGCCTCGAAATATTCAGCCGAGGAGGAGGATAAAAGTAAATCAAGCCATTTTCTCCGATCGGACGGGCCCTCTCGAACTAACCTAAAATCTCTCGAAGAAA
Organism: uncultured Opitutales bacterium; assembly: GCA_905478775.1. Classification (GTDB taxonomy): domain Bacteria; phylum Verrucomicrobiota; class Verrucomicrobiia; order Opitutales; family Seribacteraceae; genus Seribacter; species Seribacter sulfatis. The sequence continues at coordinate 31,082 of CAJQKB010000038.1, forward strand.
AAGTAACTGCAGGAAATTCACCCAGGTAATCCGAAAAACGCTTAATTTTCTCTCCATCTACTTCAAGTTGCTTTTCACCTTTATCGTGAAATTGAAATAAGGTTTCTCGGTCCTCTTCTTTCTCATCTTTAAAGCGAAAGAAAAGCCTACTGGTTTTCGTTCCCACCCGAACCAAGCCATCCATACCAGATTTCCGGAAAGATCTTAAATTCGAGGAAATCCCAATTGCTTCTAACAAATTTGTTTTTCCCTGTCCATTTGCTCCAATAAAGAAAACATGATTTCCGGAAAAAGTTAAATTTGCAGATTCAATGTTCCGAAAATTTTCTAAATTTAAATCAAGAAGGCGCACTTACTATTTTAAAAAGAGATAACAGATGAATACGCCCCTTCCTGATGAAGTTCTTTACTCACTTGCTCAAAAGCAGAAAGCAGATTGACCCAATCACTTTCCCCGTGCTCCCAATACGAACTTACCCGAATTAACCTTCGAACTTCACTCGTCGACAAACCCATCGATTGAGCGATCCCTGAATGCCCTGCCTTACCGGTGGAACAGGCAGACCCCGTGGAAACTGAAAAACCTAGTTTATCTAATTTCCCGACCCAACTTAAATTTTCGAAATCGGGAAGTACAAACATTGAAGTATTCCAGAGGCGTGGACTATTTAAACCCAGAATTTTCACTGCCGGAATTAAATTGATTAAGCTCTTCTCAAATTGATCCCTCCATTCTGTCCGGTTGCCCGGAGAATTTAGCTGAAATCGAACCTCTTTCCACGCGGTAAGCATAGAGGTGATTGCCGGATAATTTTCTGTTCCTCCACGCTTTGACATTTCCTGCTCTCCTCCTAATTGCATACTGATTGGTTCTTTACTTGCAAACCATCCAACGCCCTTAGGACCTGAAAACTTGTGCGCACTGACAGAAAAAGAGGAGCATAGATCAAAATCATCACTGGGTAATTTACCAATCCATTGAGTCGCATCACAGTGAAAGAAAACACCTTTTGAAAAACAAATCTCTGCCAACTCTTTCCATGGTTGAAGGACGCCAGTTTCATTATTTGCTGCCATAAGAGAAACAAAACAAATATTATTTTCACTCAAAAGATTTTCAATATTTTCAAGCACCACCCTTCCCTCCTGATCAATGGGAAGGTATCTTATTTTGTCCTTAAACCAATACCTTGCAGGTTCAAGAATGCTGGGGTGTTCAAAAGGTGAAACGAGGCAGCATAAACCAGCATTCGCTTGGGTCGCAAAATGAGCAAACACTCCATTATTTGCCTCCGTTGCACCAGAGGTAAAAATAATTTCTTCTTTTTTTAATCCAAGATCTTTCGCCAATTCTTCCCGGTCTAATTCCATCCTCGCACGAATTCGGGCACTCGACCGGTAGGGAGAAGATGGATTATGCCAATCTTCCGCAAGTGCCCTGCGATAAACCTCTAAAGCATTTTCGCTAATCGAAGTGGTCGCGTTGTTATCAAAATACGCCATTTCAACACTCATTAACTAACGAGAAGGCGGAATTGAGGGAATTACTAAAACTTGGCCTAACTTTAAACTATCCTTACTCGGCAGAGATTTTCGATTGGCTTGAAATATTCGATCAATATGGGAGGAATCCCCGTAAAGTTTCCTACTAATTGCATATAAACTATCCCCTTGTTGTACGGTATAGGTTCGTGCTCGAACAGTGGGACTGGTCTTTGGCTTGGGAGGAAGTGCAATGGGTAGTCTGGGTGTAACATTTTCTGACTTGGTAGTACTAATCTGTCTCGAATTTAATGGAAGCCCTTGACTTGCCCGAAGGTCTGCGATCTCTCTTGTTAATCGATCATTTTCTTTTTTTAATGATAACGAATCGAGTAGGTCAGAATAAGGTTCGCCGGGAAGTTCTCGAATGATTTCATGCTCTGCAGTTACAATTAATTGCCTAACCTTTGGTGCTTCTCGTGACTCGTTTTCAAGTAAGAGAAATCTTCTAAAATGATAAATTGCAGCAATTGGATCTTTTCGGGAGTCAAGTGTTAGAAATAACCGGCCGGCCTCAAGGTGAGAATTGGGAGAATTCATCGCTCGACGGGTAACAGAGAGGAACTCGTCTAATGCCTCTTCCTCTTTTCCTACTTTTAAGAAGGAACGACCGCGTTGAAACGCTGCATCTTCTTCCTCATCCACTATTGGACCACTTTGACTGCATGCCCCCACAAGAAGTGTGAGTAAGATAATGTTTAAAAATTTACAAAAATAATCTCTCATTTATTCTCCAATATAACTAAAGATAAGCGTTCGTGAATGAGGGGCACTGCGATGTTCCCACAAAAAAAGCCCCTGCCAAGTACCGAGATCAAGCCTACCATTTGTAAATGGGATAGTTTCACTCGTTCGGGTTAAAGCCATCTTTACATGGGAAGGCATATCATCTGGACCTTCTAGTGTATGAACAAAGTCAGGATAATCTTCCGGCACAAGGTTCTCCATGAAATTTTCCAAATCCAATCGAGCAGTCGGGTCCGCATTCTCCATTAGTACAAGACTACAACTAGTGTGTCGGACAAAAACTGAAACGACGCCATCGGAAAGACCTGAATCATTTAACCCAAGTTCTACCTCTTCGGTAATTTCATATGTTCCTTTTCCTTTTGTTTTGTAGTTCCAATCTTTTTTATACACTGCCATTTTAAAAGAATACTTTCCCTTTTCTAGAAAAGGAAAATACTTTTGGCAAGGGTTGAGAGTGAAGAATGAGATAATGACTTACTTTAACTCTTTCTGCTCAACTTCAATAAACATTGAAAAGAGATTTTTTAAGCTTCATTGGCTTTACGATTAACAGCGAAGTTCCGTTTCTGAATTCAACCATGCACGCAACGAATGGATTAGGTTTAAAACTAACTCCTTTTTAGGGTCTTGTTTCGCTAATGAAGTAATCAACACAAAGGTTGCTAGTTCTTTTTCTTTCTGTTCAAGGTTTGCTAACCAATCTTGCTTGACTGGTAATCCTTCTAGCCTTCCAAACTGAAATAGTGTCTTAAGCCAAATTAAAGTCGGATCTAATCCTTTTTGTAATGCGGTAAGAGAACGAATAAAAAGGGTTCCAAAAGGCAAAGTGTCCTGAAGGTGAGAACCATTGTCCAAAAATAAACGAGCGAGGGAAGAGGCCACTTGAAAGCGAAAGTGATTGTGTGCGATTTCCGGCCTCTTGGATAAGATTTGGAAATCCTTTACAAATGGAAGTCCTTGACCATCGCTCGATTGCCTGGTGACCAATTCAACCTCATCAAAAAGGTCGGGGGGCGGTTGAGAAAGTACCTTTTTACTCAGCCGAAATAAGACGACTCGCAAGCCATACCGTCCAGAGAATAATGATATTCGAAGATGTGACTCGCCCGTTTCGACTCGGTCAAGTATCGTGCCCTCCATTGCTTGGACAGGAGACGGCATCGCAATTTAATCCTTAGAAACAGGAGGTTTCTTCGTGGTTTTGCGGGTTCCAGAACGAGGAGTATTTTTCTTCGACGGGCTACTCTTTTTGGACGGCGAAGGTTTTTGCTCTTCCTCCTCTTTTAATGCTTTGACGGTGGAGGGTGGGATAACAGCGCCTCCAGAAATTAACATCTTCATCCCATCACCCACTGAAATACTCAATCGGTAAATATCTTCGGGAGGAAGCATAAGTAGAAATCCACTTGTGGGGTTGGGAGTAGTGGGCACAAAAACATTAGTCAGTGGTTTCCCAATTACTTCAACAGTCTCCCCCGATGCATCGTTGGTTAAAAAACCGAGCACATAGCAGTCAGGTCTGGGATACTCAACCAGTACCACTTCTTTAAAAACGGCTCGATTTTCTTTCCCAAAAGTTTCCACGATCTGCTTAACCGAGTGGTAGACAGTATTAATAAAGGGTACTTTTCCCAGTACTTTTTCAGCCGATGAAATAAAAAACTTCCCTAATACATAATTAGATAAAAAACCAAGGATGGTTAATGATAACACCCCCACAATTAACCCCAACAATCCAAGTAAGGATTCAAGTCCAAAGAAAAAACTTTCCTCTCCTAAGCCCAACTGGCTAAACAATCGAGTAACCGGCTCCTTAAAAAGGTTTAATAAAAAATCGAGAACAAATATTGTTGTTCCCAGGGGTAAGAAAATAAGTAATCCAGTAAGAAATGCGTTCCGGAACTTTCTCGAGAATGGTGCGATTTTAGTTGTCACTTCTCTTCGCTAAACCTCAAAAGATTGGGGTGCGAGAAGAAAATTAGGCCAAAGCGAATCTTTCTCAACAATAGCCAATGCATTTGCCTCCTCAATACGCATATTTTTTCGATCGGTGTCATTCCGGTCATCAAACCCAACAAGGTGTAACCAACCGTGGATTAAATAAAGGCTGAGTTCTTTCTCTAGAGTCAGATCACGGCTTTCTGCCTCTTCTCTCGCTTGGTCCACTGACACACATATTTCACCCACCATTTCATTTTCAGGATCTGCCGGAAAAGTAATTACATCGGTAGGACGATAATCCTGAAGAAAATCACCGTGAAGCTTTGAATGTTCGGCTTTATTTAAAAAAGCTACTGAAAGCACGCCATTCGACATATTTTCGTGAATTAAAAAAATTCGTTGAAAAAACTTATTTAACTTATCCTCAGTATATGAAAGTGCAGGATGTAAATTGGTATACTCGATCGTGATCAAAATTTTATCATTTTTTTGATTGATCACTAAAAGGGGACGAACTATCACGGCCCGGAGACTTTGCATTCTTTTCTTCCTCAGGATATTCAATTCGAGTATGAAGCATATTCAATGTGGTTTTGATAAAACTTTTTTTGATTTTAGCGACCTCCTCCAGGGTTAAAGGGCATTCATCTAATTGCCTGTCTTCCAACCGGTCATGGAAAATACTTTCTAGTAATTCTTCCACACTATGCTGAGTAACTTTAGGCAGACTTCTGGCAGCAGCCTCTACCGAATCAGCAAAGAAAATAATCGCGCTTTCCTTAAAGCGGGGCTTGGGGCCATCATAGCGATAAGTGGACTCATCGGGTTCTTCGGTATCAAGTTCCCCATAAGGCAGTTTTTCCTGTTTAATTTTTTGCTTCGCCTGGTGGTAAAAGTATTTCACCAGCGTGGTCCCGTGGTGTTGCCTAATCACATCTCTAAAAATCTTGGGCAGTCCACTTTCCCTTGCCATTTCAATCCCTTCTTTCACGTGGCTTTTTATGATTAAAGCACTCATGGCGGGATTCTGCCTATTGTGGGGGTTTCCGAATTCACCTTGATTCTCAGTAAAATAATGAGGCTGCGCCATCTTTCCGATATCATGAAATAGAGAACATGCTCTACATAAAATTGGATTTGCACCTACCGCAACAGCCGCATTTTCCGACAAATTAGCCACCATTAAGCTATGGTGATAGGTACCCGGGGCTTCGACCTGCATTTTACGAAGAAGCGGATGATTAAAATCAGTTAACTCAAATAAAGTAGCATCGGTCGCAACTTTAAAAATGTGCTCAATTAAGGGCATTGCAGTGAGCACAAGACCACCGGTGAGAACTCCCATTACTAATGATGCCAACGCATGATTAACCGAAGCTACCCCCCATCCTCCCGAGGCAAAGCCAATACCGAGTGCTAAAATCGCCCCCGTTAATCCCGCCATAGCTCCTGCCTTGAGAGCACTTCCCCGAAGCCTGATTTCCCGGCAGAAAAAAGCACCGACCAAACCCGCACTTAAAGAAATCGCCAAAGCTTCAATCCCTGCATTTTGCATCGTAGCGTGAAAGATACTCGTCATCAGGGCCGATAGTGCAGCCATTCTCGGTCCCACAGTAATCATCACGATCATCGGTGCAAAAGCAATCGGGATGAGGTAAGGAATTAAGCCGATCAATATAGTGTTTCCCCCAAACAGATCCGTGGATCCCAATTCTAATATTAGCCTGGACAAACATAAATTGGAAAGTATCGCCACTGCCACGATAGTAGAACGGATAGTATCTCTCCAAAAATTAGGCAGTACCAAACTGATGTAAAAAATGGCAATAAGGAAGGTTCCTGCAGTAATAAAGATTCTCTTGGGCAAGAGGTCTCGGTCTTCCACAGTGAGGGAAAGAAATTCTCCAAACTTTTCTAAGTCACTTTCGGTTAATTTACTCCCTTTCTTAAGTATGACATCGCCCTCCTGCACCATCACCACAGGTTGCTCCATCTCGGCGATGGCACGATTTTGTGCAGCTGTGGTTGCTTCACGATCGATATCTCGTAAGAAAAGACCTTTTTTGACAAATACCGAAAGATTACCCGCAAGTTCATTACGGAACTGTTGAGCGGAAAAAGAGGCATTTTCATCTACGCTCTCAATAAAGTCTTCCAGTAACAATCCGGTCTCTGGAAAGGGGCCATCATTGCTTAAATGTTCTTTTAATTTATTTAAATAAAGGGAAAGTTCGGGGAAATCAGGAGCCAAACTCTCTGCATCAAGATTAAATCGCAAACCGTTTTGTATGCCTTCGATCACAATAAGGTTATTGGATAGATTCACCATCGTATTATTGATTAAAAGAGTAGCATTCGCCTCGGAATGAAATTTCTGGTCGACAGAGGGAAACTTGACCACTCCAGTTAGATGAAGTTTACCGAGAAGCTCCTTAATAATCTCGAAAAACGAGGATGGATCAGAAAAGTTACGCCATAAAAAAAGACCATCCAGTTCAGCTTGACTCACATTGAGATTAAAATTGGCCTCTAATTCATCCCGCAAGGATTCTCGTGCGATAACCTGGCTTTCCAAATCCATTGAACTCAGTAAAACGAGCCCTTCCTCTAAACGAATCATCGCTTTTTTAAAACTTTCCTCGCCCGCAATATTCTGAGAAAACTCACGGGGAGTACTGCTACGAATCCATTCTTCCGCGTCCCTTCTTCTAATTTCACTCTGAAAAGAAAAAGCACGATCTGAATAAACATTCTCAGGTGCCACTTCCCCCAATGAGCGCAATCCAGGTGGATCTTGTCCAACGAAACAGATAAAAACAATGGAGGTGGCAAAAATCAGAGTAAAAAATACTTGCTTTCCCACATTCTCCCAAACTCCTCGAATCCCAGATGACAATTTTAAATCCTCGCTCCCCTCCTTCAGGCTTTTCCTTCTACGGGCGAGCTTGCGGCCATTCTTTTTTCGTAAAGGTTTATTTTCTTCCATTACAATTACAGGAATTTAGCATTCAGGCTTTTCATAAGCCGAGATTATTTTACTCACGAGCGGATGCCGAACTACATCTCGATGATCAAATTGATGAAAATATACTCCATCTACATTCGAAAGCGTTTTGTGGGCTTCCACTAATCCAGATTCCTGCTTGGATGGAAGGTCAATCTGTGTGACATCTCCAGTTACCACCATTTTACTGCCTTCCCCCAATCGAGTCAAAAACATCATCATTTGAGAACGAGTTGTGTTTTGAGCTTCGTCAAGGAGTGCAAAGCATTTCCCCAGTGTGCGTCCCCGCATGTAGGCAAGCGGAGCAATTTCAACCACTCCAGTTTCAATTAATTTACGAGCCTCAATGGGACCAAGTACTTCATCCATTGCATCGTAGAGGGGTCTTAAGTAAGGTAACAATTTTTCCTCTAAGTCACCCGGTAAGAAACCGAGAGCTTCTCCCGCTTCTACAGCAGGTCGGGCAAGAACAATGCGCTGCACATCTCCTCTCAACAATGCATCTAGTGCTAATATCATAGCGAGGAAAGTCTTTCCGGTACCAGCGGGACCGATCCCAAAGACAAGGTCATGTTTAATAATCAAATCTAAAAAGTGTCTCTGACTAAGATTACGAGGAACAATCGAAGTTTTTCTTATCTTTAAAACCAATGGTTTTGAAAGTAATTCGCGAAGTTCCTTGGATTGACCAGTTGCAATTTTTTCTAAAAAACGAATAAAATCGGCTCCTCTCGGTATAAAACCCTGTTCTTGTCCGATTTGGAGAAGAGAAAATAACTCTTCGCATTGATTGACGCCCTGCTCATCACCACTTATCTGAAGCGAAGAACCTCGAGCAACTAAATGAACACTTAGACTCTTTTCAATGGATCTTAAGTTTTTCGGCTTTTCTTCGTAGAGCTTGTGAAAATCTCTTTCTGAATCAAATTCTAAGGTACTTTCAGCCATGAAAATTAGAGGACATAAAAATGATCAACTGAGATCATAAAGGATGCTTTTTCGGAACGATCAAAGACCAATTTAGCTCACGAGAAAAGCGAGAAAAAAAGTGACGAATGATTGTGGGGAAGAGAAATTCATGGAAATCGTAATTGAGAGATTACAATACATTACCTGCATAACCAATCGCAAGTCTTGAATAAAGAGTTAAAAACGATTCAAGTTGCCAATCAAACCAGTTACCTTTTGTGACATTGGATGAATATAATAAAAAATCATAAATGAATGTTCTTTTTGTTAGTCCCGAAGTGGGTCCATTAGTACGAGCGGGTGGACTAGGAGATGTAGTCGGGGCACTTCCACTTGCCCTTCGCCAATTGGGAGTGGATGTAAGAGTTCTCTGTCCATTGCACAGGGAATGCAAGCACTTGGATTCTAAGTTATTACCCACTACCATTACTCTTAAATTTGGATTCAAATCATATTTATTTCAATTTTTTGAAACAAGGCTTGGCGATTCAGATATTCCCGTCTATCTGCTCGAAAATAAATTTCTTTTTGACCGTCCAGGAATTTATGCCGATGAAAATGGCGATTATATTGACAACCCGCTCCGTTGTTTTGCCTTAAGTAAAGCGGCATTATCCATAGAAAAGGCGACCGGTTGGAGACCCGATATTTTTCACGCCCACGATTGGATGGCGGCGCCTTTACCTGCCTACTTAAATGCTCAATCATCCCCCAAAAGAAAGTCTCGATCGGTTCTCACCATTCATAATTTGGAACATCAGGGTTCATTTCCAGAAAAAACTTTTTCACTTTCAGGTCTTCCGAGCATATTTGGCGGAATTGAAGGTTTTAATCATTACAATGCAATGAACCTCTTAAAAGGAGGTATTCAGCATGCAGACAAGATCACCACGGTGAGTCCCAGTTATTCAGAAGAAATACGTACTCCACATTATGGTCAGGGCCTTGAAACTTCTTTGCAATACAGAGGTGCCGATCTGATCGGTATTTTAAACGGAATCGATGAAAATAGTTGGAATCCAGAGACTGACATTGCCCTAAAACATACGATCCATCCAGCCGAACCAGAAAAGGGGAAACGAGCCAACAAAATCGCCCTGCTTCAAGAAATGAATTTACAATTTGATGAGAAAACCTCTGTTTTTGGAGCAGTCTCTAGATTGTACCATCAAAAAGGCTTGGATTTATTAGTGGACTCTCTTCCCGATCTCTTCGCCACACACAGAAACTTTCAATTTATCTTACTCGGTAGTGGAGATAAAAATGAAGAAAACAGATTCAAAAAACTGGCCGAACAATTCCCGCAAAACATTAGTGTTTTTATTGGGTTTGATGATGGACTTGCCCGCAGAATATTTGCGGGTTCTGATTTCTTTTTAATGCCCAGTCGGTTCGAGCCCTGTGGACTAGCGCAACAGTATGCTATGAGATATGGCACCATCCCGGTCGCTCGCAAAACAGGAGGCCTTGCAGACACAATCGTAGACCTATCAAGTAACCAGTCTTCCACTCCCAATGGATTTCTTTTCGAAGAATGCACATCCGCATCACTCAGTGAAGTTATTAACAGAGCTTTAGTACTCTTTAACAATGCAAATTCTTTCCGGCAAATCCGAAAAAATGCAATTGAGAACCCTTGTTCATGGGATTTAGCGGCCAAAAAATACACCGAAGTATATGACTGGGCATTGCGCGAAGATTTGCATGGGTAAGTCTGTGTGTATAACTTTCTTCTAAAATCAAGGGTTTCCCCTTGCGAACTAACATCTAGAAAAATTAAAATGTAGCATTTATTTTGTAATTTCTCTCTCTATTTATGATCTCTAACGGCCCTGCACGAACATTCACCCGAAATGCGGTGGAAGCATGGCTATTTCGTCTCTCCGAATGTGATTGGGAAAAATTCATAAATAAAGATCATCTTAAAATCGGCCGATCCTTTTATCGAGAAGGCACTCTTTCCTCACTTGATATCCAAACAAGTCAAATCATTGTGACCCGCAAGGTGAATCGGGTAGAAACCTATTCCGTGATTGAATGGAACGAGCAAAGACCTGAAATTCGAACCTCTTCCCCCGACGATACACTCGGAATCGCCCTCGGAACCGCCGGCCTTTATGAAATTGAAGAATTGGTGGCCGAGATCCATGAGGAAGATCCTCTTCTTGAACAACTCACTCCCTCGGAGATGGAGATACCGAAGGAACCAGAAGAACTCGAAGAAGAACCTGCTCCTAAACCCACCTTTACTAAGAAGCAGGTATCTACTCTTATTCCAATCACTGTCTTAATCGAGGTCTCAACTTCTAAAGGGTTAACGGCAACCCCACTATGGCAGATATCAAAAAAGAATCAACAGCGAGCCTATGGTTTGCCCATTACCTCGAAGCTTGAAAATACTGACCGCCCCACTCTAATGAACTTCGTTGCAGAAGCGGGGAGAAAAGGTTTTTTGTTTGAAAAAACCAAAGGCCTCTTTCGGCTAAAAGATTGGAAAAATGTAGCCTTATTTGCAGAAGAAGTCCTACCCCATTGGGAGAGAAGCTTTACTCTTCAATTTGAAGGGGATGCCAAATTACTTCGGCATGGGCAAAGAAAACTGAGCTGGGAAATTGAGGCACGGAGTAATAATGAGCAGGAAATGACTCTTCGAGAAAGCTTTCAGCTTGGCACTCTTCGCCTCGGAAGTGAACATACTAGGAAAATTGCAAGAGCTCGAAACGGAACGACATATATTAGAGGTCATGGATTGGTTCGTCTCGACCAAGACCAACTGGAAGACTTTGAATGGTGGCAAAGGAATCGGGGGGATAGCAGAAGAACAAACTGGCCTCGGTATATGCTATTTTCTCTCTTCGCCCGAAAATATTTAAATGCCCGACCAGATGGAAAATTAGCTGATTGGCAAACAGCGATAATGAACCCAGAGAAAAATGGGATTTCAAAAAAGTTTTCCTTTTTACGACCTTATCAAAAAGACGGAGTGGCTCACCTGAACACCTTGCACAAATTGGGATGCCATGGGTTACTTGCCGATGAGATGGGCTTGGGAAAAACCATTCAAACTCTCGCAATTCTTGCCGGAAACTCTCAACAAACTCTTTCCGACATTGTGATTTGCCCCGCTTCAGTCGTTCCAGTGTGGGTGAGGGAAGTAAAAGAACGCTTTTCACAAATTAAAGTTCAAATTTTAAATAAAGAAAATCACTTTGAAAAAAAGGAAGAGCCATGCCTTTGGGTGGCCAGTTATACCCAACTGAGAAGACATCGCAGTCTGCTTGATGAAAATAAATTTAGGTATGCGATTTTAGACGAAGCTCAATTAATTAAAAACCCGAAGGCAAAGGTTACTCAAGCATGCCTATCGATCGAAGCTGATCATAGACTAGCATTATCCGGAACTCCGATCGAAAATACTGCCCTTGATTTGTGGACAATTTTTCGCTTTCTCATGCCCGGATTATTAGGGGGAAGAAAAGAATTTGAAAATGAATTAATTGCAGACCCAGAAGCTACTGCAGTACTTCTTCGTAAACAAGTTACTCCCTTTGTATTACGAAGAATTAAAAGCGAAGTGGCTAAAGAATTGCCTCCAAAACTAGAAAATGAAATAAGCTGCGTTTTAAACGATGAACAGAGAAAAGAATATCGCAAACTAACTGAAGGTGCGATTGCAGAACATGGAGACAACTTAAAGCAAGCAATTAAGCACGCTCCCACTCATGTATTTTCCTTACTCACCCGACTCAGGCAAGTGTGCTGTGACCTTGCCTTGCTCCCATGGAGAGAAGGATTACCGCCTACTGGCTCAAAAGGTGAGATTTTGTTGGAAAAACTCAATGAACTTACCAGTTCAGGGACAAAAATAATCGTATTCAGCCAATTTACCTCCTTTCTCAAAATTTTAAAAAATTCGATTACTCAGCAAATTCCAGACCTGCAAATTTTAGAACTGACCGGCTCGACCCGAAATCGCACACTGCCCGTGGAGACCTTTGAAAATTCCTCCGGTCCAACTGTAATGTTAGCCTCTTTGAAAGCCGCCGGTCTTGGAGTTACCTTAAAATCGGCAGATTATGTATTTCTAATGGACCCGTGGTGGAATCCAGCAATAGAGGAACAAGCAATTGACCGGGCACACCGACTAGGCCGGACCAAGCCCACCTTTGTCTATCGGTTGGTGACTAAGGGAACTGTGGAGGAAAGAGTCCGGGCACTACAAATCTCAAAAAAGGAAACTTTTCAAAA
>CAJQKB010000039.1 GCA_905478775.1 uncultured Opitutales bacterium
GAAAATCCAAACACTTCCTGGCGGGTTGATGATGGCGTTCTCGCGAGGCATTATAAATACGACGAGTATAAGGCAGCGAGTAAGGAAATGTTTAAGGAGACCGACGTGGTGGACGGTGCCCATTGGCAAGAGATTGACACCACAAAATTTCTTCCCGCTACGGTTAAGACTCTACAAATCTTGGTCGATTTACTGAGGAATAAAGTCGATAAACGAAAAGGCGGAATCAAGTTTAACCGCAATATTCCGGCCAAGTTACCCACTTGTAAGACTGCCCCTTCCTTGCGCAAGGTGGACACTTCTTTATCCTTGGGCAAAGACGAGTATCGAAAAAAATTAATTACCCGGCAGAAAAAAATTCATGAACTCCATAATGAACTCTATCGGTTGCGCATCCCCATGGTCATTGTCTATGAAGGTTGGGATGCTGCGGGAAAAGGCGGAAATATTCGCCGTTTAACTGAAGAAATGGATCCGCGGGGTTATGAGGTGATTCCCATATCCGCTCCTAATGATGTGGAAAAAGTACACCATTATTTATGGCGTTTTTGGACGGAGTTTCCTAAGGCCGGTCATTTAACTATTTTTGACCGTTCCTGGTATGGTCGTGTGTTGGTTGAACGGGTGGAAGGTTTTTGTGGTGAGAATGACTGGAAACAGGCTTATCGTGAAATTAATGAAATGGAGGAGAACTTTCATAATTATGGAACCGCTTTGGTGAAATTCTGGGTTCATATCGATAAAGACGAACAATTAAAACGCTTTGAAGCACGCAAGGAAAACCCCGCCAAATTATGGAAATTACACGAGGAGGACTGGCGAAATCGTGAAAAGTGGGATTTATATGAAGAAGCGGCCGAGGAAATGTTTCTGCGTACTCATACCCCCTTTGCCCCATGGACGATTATCGAGGGTAATTGTAAGCGCTATGCCCGAATCAAATCTATGGATGTGGTAATCGAAGCGATTGAGAAGAAGATCGACGAGAAGTCTTAGGGAAATTTTTTGCTGTCCTTTTTAGTACAAAATAAAAAGTTTTATTTTTTGTCGCTGAGTTCCTCGATCTTTTCAATTCCCTTAATCGCGATAATCTTATCAATATCCGGATTTGCACCGCTCACCCCAATAGCCCCGACCAGTTTGCCATTATAATACAAAGGGATTCCCCCTTTTACTCCCCGAATAACTTTCAGGCTACCAATATCGATAATTTCAAGATTTTCGCCATTTCGGGCTTCTAACTCCTCAGTCGCTACTCCTTTAAAGCAGGATGTTTGTGCTTTAAATTTTGCGAAATCGTACAGGCCCGGATCCATTTTTTCACTTTTAGAACTGGCCAGTATGCGACCATCTATTCCCACGACCATAATGGCCACTTCGACTTTTTGGTTGATTGATTCTTGATGACAGGATGCAAGGATTTTTAATGCGGTCGCAGTATTAAGTCTGGGGATTTCTTCAAGCGTAACCTTGCTATAACAAAGCACTGCCCAAAACATATTTAATAAAAGAAAAATTCTCATAGACTGTTTATTAATTTAGTTAAAAGTAGAATCTAGGGTATTTAGTTGATCTTCTGACCAAGGTATTGCCCGATACATTTTATTTAATTTTAGGATTGAGAGGAACGGAGTATTCGTATGCTTTCAACTTTGTTTTCTTTGACCTGTAAAGACAAACCCCAATTTTTTCACTTTCTTTTTAAACTCCTAACCTGTTGAAATTACGATGAATCAAGATATCACCAATAACCGTAGTGGCCTCCTTGCTGGCGGAAACTGGATTATAGACCAAGTCAAAATGATTGATGTCTACCCCAAGCATGAACAACTTGCGAATATTTTTGATCAGTCTCAAGGAACGGGTGGTTCCCCTTATAATGTGTTGCTTGACTTGGCGAAGATGGGTGCGGGTTTTCCACTGGTGGGTGCCGGCCTAGTGGGACAGGACCGACTGGGAGAATATATTCTAGAGGATTGTCGATCAAATGGGATTGATCCCGCATTTATTTCAGTGTCTCCGGGAACATCAACTTCTTACACCGATGTGATGACAGAAATTGAAGGGGGAAGAAGAACTTTTTTTCACAATCGTGGAGCCAACGCAACCTGGGCGGGAGAAGATATTGATTTCGCAGGGAGTAATGCGAAAATTTTTCATCTCGGTTACCTGCTCTTATTGGATGCAATTGATGCGGAAGACTCGGAGCATGGAACTGTGGGGGCTGCTTTACTCGCCAAAGCCCGGGCGGCTGGCTTTAAAACCAGCATCGATGTGGTGAGCGAGGACAGCGAGCGCTTTTCCAAAATTATTGGACCGGCATTAAAGCAGGTTGATTATTGCATACTTAATGAAATCGAAGCCAGTAAAGTAACCGGTGTGGCAGTACGCAAGGATGGTCAATTACTGGAAGATGGAATTGAGGAAGCGAGTCAAAAACTTTTCGAATTGGGGGTGTCTGATCTGGTGGCAATTCATTTCCCGGAAGGTTCTTATGGGGCAAAAAGCTCCGGTGAAAAACTTCGTCAGGGCTCTTTATCTTTACCCAAGGACTACATTAAAGGGGCTGCGGGAGCAGGGGATGCTTTTTGTTCGGGTGTATTGCTTGGTATCCACGAGGACTGGCCTTTAGAAAAGTGTTTGCTCACCGGAACCTGTGCCGCTACTGCCTGTATGTCCAACCCGACCTGTACCGATGGATTACGTTCTCTCGAGGAATGCCTTGCATTGGCTGACCAATTCGGAATCGGAGAAGACAAAAACTAATTTTATAACCTAACTCTCACTCATTAATGATTCAGGATTCCTTAAACGATTTCAATTCTTCAACGCGACAAGATTCACTGGCTCAGATTGCCAGAGAGGAAACTTTTCCAAGCATTCGTCCGATTGTGAATGCCCATGCCCATACCTTTTATTCATTTAATTACAAAGGATATTCTCCCACTCGATTCGCAGTGGAAGCGAAGAGGGAAGGCTTGGAGATGGGGGGAATTGTTGACTTTGATGTGCTCGATGGCTTGGAAGAGTTTTGGAGTGCCAGTCGATTACTTGATTTAAAAGCATGTATTGGAATTGAATCCCGTGTCTTTGTACCCGAGTTTGCAGACCGGGAAATTAATTCTCCGGGCGAACCTGGAATCAGTTATCACATGGGTACTGGTTTTACTACGACCCGTATTCCACAGGAGGCACAGATTTTTCTCGATACTATGCGATCCACTTCGGCGGAGCGTAATTTGGCCATGGTGGCCCGGGTAAATGAATTTCTTTCCCCCTTACTTTTAGATTATAATAAGGATGTACTTCCCCTTACTCCCAATGGTAATGCAACGGAACGGCATCTCTGTGTGGCGTACGCCCGAAAGGCAGCAGCGATGTATCCAGTGGAGGAGGATTTAAGAAAATTTTGGAGTGAAAAACTGGGGGTGGCACCAGCGGACATCAAAGAATTACCAGAAGGGCGACCGATTACTGATTTAATTCGAGCAAAAACGATGAAGCAGGGTGGGGTGGGGTATGTAAAGCCTGACTCTGGGTCTTTCCCGAATATGGCGGAAATGAATCAATTTGTATTATTATGTGGTGCGATTCCCACCTTTACCTGGCTTGATGGTTGTTCCATTGGGGAGCAGTCGATTGAGGAACTTGTGGAGGTGGGGCGTTCAACCGGAGTGGCTGCATTTAATATTATCCCCGACCGCAATTATACTCCCGGGCAATCGGATCAAAAATTGGAAAATTTAAAACAAGTTGTTCAATTAACCCAAGACCTTGGCCTTCCTTTACTGGGTGGTACAGAGATGAACAGTCCGGGGCAAAAATTTGTGGATGATTTTTCTTCCGCAGAATTAGCTCCCTTACAACCGGTATTTATTCGCGGTTCCTGGATTCTTCATGCCCATTCAACACTCCAAAGGGATACCGGAATGGGCTACCTGAGTGACTGGGCCAGTAATCAATTTTCAGACACGACTGCCAAGAATGAATTTTATGCTACATTTGGA
>CAJQKB010000040.1 GCA_905478775.1 uncultured Opitutales bacterium
AATATTGGTGGTTGAAGTATCAGCCGTACCATCTCCATTATGGTCATTTCCGTCCATCCACATCATCATGCCGGTTACTGTACTCGGCGAGAAGGGTGCTCCGACTTGGAAGGATACACCACCACTTGACTCGATCTTGGTGTTAAGCGTGACTGCAGTCGGGCTCACATCGGTTGCACCGGTGACATTGATTGATGGAGTTCCAACCGTTACAAAACTACTGGTATCCGAGAATGCAGATCCTCCATTATTGGAAGCTTTAAAACGGTAGTGGTAAAGTTTACCCGCAGCCAATCCAGTCAGGTTGTGAGTGAAAGCCCCCGTTGCTTTTTGCCCAAGACTTGCCGTGCTTAGCGGTGTCTTGATACCAGAGGGGGATGCGGTCTTATACAAATGACCGGTGGGCAGACTGGAAGCCAATCCCCACTTATGGGCAAGGTAGCCCTCCATGATTTCACGGTCCAGTCCAGCTACTACTTCATTGTAAACGATAAATTCGGAAATGTAAATATTTCCACCATTAGCACCCCCATTATGTCCCCCAATTACTAAAGGAACTGAATTGTGCGCCCGGATCGAACCACTGTCTGCATTTTCAAGTAAAACCTGATTATTGAAATGAAGGGTTCGTTTACCCTGACCAAAACCAAGAACCATTATGCCCGGATCATGTAAGGCGGTACTGGCACTTTCCATACCATCAGCTCCGGTTGAACCGTATAGTCTAAATCCATATGCAGGGGGGTTGGTATCAGGACGGCGAGCCATAAAACTCCATGCATTAGCAGTGCTGCTATTAAACGCAGCTGCCTTTCCGAACCACCACCTCCAAGTACTGGCTGACTGTTCATCAATCACCACGAAAACAGTCATCTTATTCCAGTTATCAAACCCACTGGCACTATTGTTCACCGTCATGTACTTTTCGTTAAAGTGAAGGGTGGGGCGTGAGCCATTAAATGAAGTGGCTTTGTAAGTGGGGCGTGCTCCGGCTGAATTATTTCGTGCCACTGCATGATTATTGTTTCCTGATTTATCCTTCCAAAATCCAACTAATCCATTATTTGCAGGCTGAGAACTACCTGCAGCATAAGCAGTATCCATGTTTGCAGTATCATTTGCATCCAGCCATAATTTCAAATTACCAAAAGCACGGGGAATGTCGGTACTGGCATTTTCATCAGCATCGTAGTAAAGCGTAACCGTGGGTTGATCATTACCATCGTAAGAAAGCAAGTTACCAGCAGATGTTACTGAAGTTGTCGCTACATTGGTTACCGGAGCGGTGATAATCGCCGGAGGCAATGCAATCGTTCCAGTGCGGAACGCATAGGCATCCGACCAAGTGGTTCCACCGGCATTGACCGCCCGCAAACGGAAGAAGTAGGATGTATTCGTGGTCAGTCCAGTCAGACCGGTCGAGATCGAACCAACAGGCTGAAGCGTGGCAATGTTGACACTGCCATCCCAGGTAACTGCCGGGGGGAGTGAACTCTTGTAGCTATGATTCGCGGGAAGAACAGACCGTAAACCCCATTTTTCCGCCAAGTATCCTTCGACCTTGGCCGCATCTGCAGCAGTTAGGCTGGAGGAGAAGCAAACTGCTTCCGCCAAGTCCATATCCATACTCCATCCGGTTCCATCGTCTCCGAGTTTCCAGCTGCTTCTTGGATTCGGAACATTATCGTTCACGGAAATGCGAAGAATCATGTACTGATTAATCGTGGTCAGACTAAAATTACTCGAAGTAATCGCGGTGGCATTCTTCCATACCGCAGATGGATATTTATTGCTATGAAAATAGGCCTGATTTCTTTCAAAAATAAAGTTACTTTCGCGACTTCCACCACCTCCGACAATTCCTCCATAATCACTCCAAGTAGCAGAAGGACTCTTCACAACATAGAAGTGATCCTTGACCTTAAAAGTTCCGGCAATATTCATTTGTTCATCTCCGGTAGTGCCATTTGCAGATCCACTTCGGAATTGAACCACTCGACCACTGCTCGGGCCTGCACTGGTATTTAACTCGGGCGTACCGGTTTCCACGGTGGCATCTCGACCATTTCCACTTTTATCCGCCCAACTTGTAATATTTCCATTGGAAGTGGAATCAGTGGTACCGTCCGCATTTAAGTCCTTGGCATCAAACCAAAGAGCCAAGGATGTACCTAAAGCGGTGGGGCTCCATGTGCCACCAGAAGTCGCACTACTCAATCCCGCATCCACCGTTCCGTAAAATACGGTGACATTTGCATCAGCTCCTCCGTTGTCAACCAAAGGCACACTGGTGGTGACTGAGTTTCCACCGATCGAGGAAACAAATGGGTTTTTGGATGCATCCGAGGGGCTGGGAACCGAACTTGGCATAATCGAAAGGAGTCCCCATTTTCTGGCCAGGTATACCTCTACACGCTGACGGTCATGGTCACTTAGCTTGGCGTTGTAGATAATCAGTTCGGCTATATCGCCGTCCATGTAGGCACCGGTGTTCCAACTACCGACATTGAAATTCGCTAAGGTTACTGCAGCAGAACCCCCCAGGGCACCGCTTCCATCAGTCGATCCGTTATGGAACAAGGTACCGGTTGATCCCCAAGTCGAAGCAACATCCCCACGGGTGAAGGAATCCACTGCCCAACTGTTGAGAACCGCAGGGTTGGATCCTGTGATCGCACCTCCACCATTAATATCGAGTTTGTTGGTCAGATTGGTGGTTCCTCGATTACGAATGAGGAGCATATTGGACGCCCAGGAACCGTCCGAAGCAAGAAGGGCTTCGTCCGCGGAATCCGCTGTGTGGCGGTTAGTAACCGCAAAAATCGCGAAGCTTCCGATATTGGTGATTCCACTTCCATTCAGGTAATCGTTTGTTCCGTCAAAACGAACCACGGACAATCCGTTCTGTGCACTGGAAATGTAGGTAGGGCGATTACCTCCTGTCGTTTG
>CAJQKB010000041.1 GCA_905478775.1 uncultured Opitutales bacterium
AATATTCAAGCCACCCAAGTGATTAATCATGATCTTCAAGTCAGGTAGTCGCTTGGCAACCTCAGTGACCTCGTCGATGGAAAAATTATTGATAAGGACATCAAGGGTTAGACCTTTTTCTTCCAGGATAGCCAAGTCTCGCCAAACCGCATCGGTGAAGAAGGCATCTCCACCAGGGCGATCCCTCATCCGGAGCCCGACAAAGCGGGAATCTTTGGAGAACCGGTCAATCAAGCCGGCGAACTCATCCGTACCAATGGGCAGGTTGCCCACCAATGCCAAGTAACGATCCGGGTTTTCCTTAACCAAATCAAGCATCCATTGGTTGTCCTCCACGCGACTGCTCGCTTCCACAATTACAGTGGATGCAATACCTTCCCGATCTGCTACTTTATCGAAGTCTTCGGTAAGAACTGGACGATACAAAACCTTGTCCGTCACCGGAGGCCAATCCACCCCTTGTGAGCGGTTGGTATCGTAGAGGTGGATGTGAGTGTCGATGATTTGCAACCGATCACTTGAGTCTTCATTAGGAAATTGGGGAGCTGGTGTGCAACAACTCGAAAATATAAGTGTACCGGTAAGTGAAAGCAGGGCACATACAATAGTGAATGGTATTTTCATAAAATGAATAATCAGACAAGTTTCCAACCCTTGCGGTAAGTTCTCCCCAAATACTTTTCAGCTTCGGGGGCATTGGGAATCTTCATGTTCTTGGCATCCCAATCGAGCTTACTTTGAGCCCGATAGGCAACATTGCCTAAATGATTGGCTTCGGTGAGCGGCCCGGCATAAGCAAAGTTGCACAAAGCCTCAGGACCTTCTCCCTTGCATGCCCGAATCCATTCCGCCATTTGCCCAGGAGAAGGTTCAATCCATCGCGCAGGCCGTTCGAAATTTTTGAACTTATCTTCGGGTAAAAGTGCATGCTTACCGTAATCGGAAATAACCATTCCCTTATCTCCGATAAAGAGGGTCGCGTTACCCCATTGGGGAATCTTCCTGTCATGCCAAATCTTGGGTTTCTCGGTCCCCTGATACCAAGTATGCTCAACCCCCGGGTACCCTTCGCCCCGAGCGGCAAAGGTATACTTCACACTCATAGATGCAGGTGCAATGTCGTGATGTGGCTTCGGACCAGTAAGAGGCTCAATGGTGAGAGGCGCGTCTAACTTTAGGGCCCACCAAGGGAGGTCGTTACGATGACTGCCCAAGTCTGACATGGTCCCGTTTCCAAAGTCCCACCATCGGTACCATTTGGGACCGGGAAAATAGACATTATTAAAGGGACGAAAAGGAGCGGGACCGATCCACAAATCCCAGTCTAAAAATTCAGGAATTGGATGGGCTTCCTTGGGGGTATCATCGGCCGGACTCTTCCAACCCCATGCCCGGCTCACCCAGGTATGCGCCTCCCGTACTTCCCCAATCGCTCCCGATTGAATCAGTTCCACCACCCGACGGAAATTCTCCCCGGCATGAATCTGTGTGCCCATTTGAGTCTGCACACCTGCCTTGGCTGCAGCCTCGGTGATAATTCTACACTCATGAACATCGCGGGTAAGGGGTTTCTCACAATAAACATGCTTTTTTGCCTGCAAGGCAGGAAGCGTGGCAAAGGCATGAGTGTGTTCTGTGGTCGAAACCACCACTGCATCGAGATCATCAATCTTTTCGTAAAAGTTACGAAAGTCGGAGGTTGTGCGGGCATCCTTGCACCAAGGAAAACGAGCGGCACCATCGAGATTTTTCTTATTCACATCGCAAAGAGATACTACCTGTTCATTTCGACAACCCGCAACATGTCCGCGACCTCGCCCCCCTACCCCGATCAATCCAATCGCAAGTTTCCCATTGGGAGATTTGGAATGAGTAATGGCGGGAAATCCAGCCACTACCGATGTTACTGCAGCTGCTCTGACAAAGGATCTTCGACTTAAGGGGGGAGAAACGGGCTGTTTATTCATGGCAATTTGAGGGTTGGTTGGTTAATCGGGTTATACTTTTTGATGAACAAAAAAAGCAGGGCGTGCAACCGATCAGTTTTGATAAAGTAAAACAAATATGATGAAGGTACTTTTAAAAACCCCTCAAATTTTCAATTTTACAGGGCGGAAATTAGAGTTAAAGAAATGCCTGCTACTTTGCTTTCACGGTCACCGAGGTCGGAGTGTAGAAGACCGAAAAACTTTTACCGCCAATTGACACCTCATCATTCTCAAAACCTCCTGAAACCGAATTGGCCTGAAGTACGGTATAACTTTCACCATTATTGATTGTACCTGTTTTTAATAACTCTAACCTACCGGACAAATTCACGGAACCATCAACCTGTATAGGTTTGTCCATCTGCAAAGCAAATGTTCCTTGGTTATAAAGATCTCCTTTAATCATTCCGTGTCCCTTAAGGACTCCCCCCTTTTTTATCTCAAGCCAACGATCAGATCCGATCATCCCTCCTTGCAGGTTGACTTGCCCTGCATGAGAGACTCTCAGTTCATTTCTTGCACTTACTTTTGCTCCCTTCTTTACGACAAGAACTCCGCTTACCTCGAGGCCCAGAAAATTAGTTTCTTTCAATGCGACCGCCGTTCCCTCTTGAATCCGAGCACACCAATGAGATTTGGGTGCGCCACTTTCCTTCATATACATCACTTCCGCATTTTCATAAATATACTCCGACCAATTCGAAGGCGAACCAAGGGAACCATTTTTGGTTTTCGCATTCCACGTATGATAGGTATTGGCAAACCCTGCGGGTTCATCCACCCGTTCCGCAGTCAGCAATGCGTTAAGCTTTTCAACCAATTGTGGGCGAACATTAGCAAGGTTGTTTTGCTCTGCAGGATCAGTATTCAGATCAAAAAGCATGGTGACGGGTTCCTTTTTTCGCTTTTTCTTTTTACTGCTTCCCGATGACTTCGTATCTCCGCGCGGGCGAATTAATTTATACTGCCCCTGAATAATCGACGCCTGATTTCCTGCTTCGTGAATCAAATAATCTCTTGGTCGTTGAATGCCCTTACCTGTAAGAGTGGGAGCAAGGGAGACACCGCTCACCCCAAGAGGAATCGGTACTCCTGCAAGTTCACAAAAAGTGGGTAGCAAATCCGAACAATCCATAACCAAGTCAGTACTCGATCCTTTTTTCAGCTTAGATTGATGAGTAATTTTCTCTGACCATCGCATAATTGTGGGTACTCGAATACCGCCCTCATAAATACTTCCCTTTGATCCCTGAAGTCCTCCGTTCGCGTCTAATTGTTCACGATTACTGCCACCCGGGCCGCCGTTGTCCGATTGAAAAACAACCAGCGTATTATCAGCAACAGAATCTGACTTATCTCCATCTCCATTCGGGTC
>CAJQKB010000042.1 GCA_905478775.1 uncultured Opitutales bacterium
AAGATGAAGAGGATGTTGGGTTGTTCTTTATCGGTGGCATTTAATGTGCCACTACAAAATAAGAGTGATATCGTGAGTGAAAGGAATGATTTCATAAAAGACTAATGTTCCCTAGATATAATTTATTACTGAAGGAATAAAATTAGGTTTCCTCCATCTGTGGATAAGTGTAAAAACCCGTATGCATAAAAAAACTTTCATATTTATTTGGGGATTAATCTTTTCGGTAATGGGGCAGTTATGTTCGAAAAACAAAAAACCGAACATATTGATTTTGTACGCCGATGATCTTGGCTATGGCGATCTAAAAATTCTGAATCCAAAATCAAAAATTCCCACACCTCACTTGGAAAAATTGGCTAAGGAGGGAATGATTTTTACAGATGGTCATTCTTCTTCGGGGATCTGTACGCCCAGTCGCTATGCTCTACTAACCGGGAGACATCATTGGCGCAAGTTCCATGGAATCGTTAATGCTTTTGGGAATTCCGCTTTCGATTCAGACAGGCTTACCATGCCGGAGATGTTGAAGGAGTGTGGGTATGCGACCGCCGCGATCGGAAAATGGCACCTCGGATGGAACTGGGATGCTATTAAAAAGCCCGGAGCCAAACTAATTAAGCAAGGAAAGAAGTCTGGATACGGACCCGATTCCTTCGACTGGTCCCAGTCGATACCCAATGGTCCGCTTGATCATGGCTTTGATTATTACTTTGGGGATACGGTTATCAATTTTCCACCCTACTGTTGGATCGAGAACGATAAGGTAGTCGATATCCCGGATACAATGATGGATACCTCCAAATGGAAAGAGATAAAAGAAGGAGGCTGGGAATGTCGCCCGGGACCGATGTTTTCCGGGTGGGACCCGTATGAAAATATTCCCACGACCACACGAAAGGCGATGGAGTATGTAAAAAAACAGGCAAGCAACGATAAGCCTTTCTTTCTCTATTTTGCCTTTCCGTCACCACACGCCCCGATTATTCCCAACGATGAATTCGATGGTAAGTCAGGTGCCGGACCGTACGGGGATTTTGTGTATGAAACCGATGATGCCTGTGGCCGTATTCTCAAGGCACTCGAGCAGAGCGGACAGGCGGATAATACGATGGTTATCTTCACCGCTGACAATGGCCCTGAGGGGTATGCTTACAAACGCGATGAAACTTTTGACCATTGGTCGGCCGAACCTTTTCGCGGATTGAAAAGGGATATCTATGAAGGAGGTCATCATGTTCCTTATATAATTAAGTGGCCAGGGGTGACCAAGGCGGGAAGTACCTGTGATAAGCTGGTTTCCCAAATTGATTTCATGGGCACAATTGCCTCTTCACTCGGGTATAAACTACCGGATGGTGCCGCGGAAGATTCCCATGATCTGTTACCTTTGCTGAAGGGAAAAAAAGCTAACCCGCGAACGGTACATGTTCACAATACCCGTGAAAGTTCATGGGCTGTTCGGGTTGGGGAATGGAATTTGATCGTAGGTAAAACAGGATACCACTCCAGAGTTCAGAAGAGCTGGGAGGAAAAACGGAATTATCCTCCAGATGATGAGGACGAGGTCGAACTTTACCACTATGCAAAGGATATCAGTCAGAGAAATAATCTGGCCAAGAAATTCCCCAAGAAGGTGACCGAGTTACAGAAAAAACTTAAGAATGCGAGAGAGCGTGGCTTTACTGCCCCCCGGTTGGTCGGTTCTCAATAGCCCAACTCCTGTAAGTCGACTCGCTCATTTATCGCTTGGCGTAAGACCAACCGTGCCCCGTTCCGATGCGATCGTCGGACTTTGCGAGTTTTGGAATCTTACCCAAAGGAGCAAGGGTCTTTCTCCACGCCGCGTGTTTGGCTGAAAGGCGTTCGACAATATCAGTGTGGTTCTTAGCGATGTTCTTTTCTTCCTTGGGGTCGACCTCGAGATCAAACAATTGCCACGGATCTTTGTCGTACTTTTTGTAGAGCCTCCATTTCTTCCAACGCACTGCAATCATATGTCTTCTTTCAGCGTCTCCGGGTTCGTTGTTTAGCCAAAAAAGATACTCGTGGGGCTCTTCCTTATTCTTTTCTGTTATAAAGGGGATTAAATTCACTCCGTCGCAATGCTTTGGAATGGGCAAGCCGGCTACCGAGGCAATGGTGGAATAGAAGTCGAAGTTGGCGATTTGCCTGTGGTAGTCCTTTCCTTTCGGAACTACTCCGGGCATGGAAAAAATGGTTGGTACGCGCACCCAGCCTTCCTGCTGGGTTCCATTTCCTTTGCCTCCTCGATAGGGGGCAGAGGATCCTTCCTCACCGACATTGGCTCCGTTGTCGCTTGAGAAGATGACAAGTGTGTTATTGCGAAGGCCATGTTTGCTCAAAGCTTTGGTGAGCTTGCCCACCTGGTCGTCAACCGAGACGATCGCTCCCGCCAATTTGCTCCGCTTGCCTTTGGCAGTTGTGCGTTTGGTCAAGCTTGGAGGAGCCTCGTCGTTTTTGGAATGGACGGCTTCGGGGGACCAGTAGAGAAAGAAAGGTTCGGCCTTGTGGCGCTCGATGAAGGTGACGATATTGTCCCCGTCATAATCGGTCAGCCACTGGGTCTTTCCTTCTTTATTGGTGCAAAAATATTTGGATCCTTTTTTCTTGGGTGGTTTCTGGGCGACCTCGTCGAA
>CAJQKB010000043.1 GCA_905478775.1 uncultured Opitutales bacterium
TAAAACGATGCAAGAAAAAGGAAAGCTCCCACAAATAAGAGGGCAAAGACCGCGGTTAAGCCAATCGGGTGTAACCCTAATTTTGCACGCTTATCCATTTTACTTTTTGCCTGACCGGCAGTGGTAGTCGAATTCGCACCAAGATAATGGAGCCATTCCGCAACCAGGGTCATCACATAAACCTGACCGGCCTTGGCAAAACCATTTACCCTACTCACAATTCCGCCCATAAATATTTTGTGGACCCATTTATTCAATCCATTCCAAAATACATCCATCGCAAATAAAAACTTTCGGCCCGCCTTGCGGTATACCCAATCGATATCGAGATTGACCGAGGGTAATTCGGGAGGATATTTCCCCCACAAATTAAGCAGGGTAAAGGCAAGTGCAGAAAAGAGTAGAATCTCGAGCTGGGTAATGACATGAGTCGCATCATAGGGGTGGTACCCCGCTGCCCCGTTCGGCAACATATCATAAAGCCACTGAGGATTACATCCAAGAAAGATGCACATGAAGGAGGAAATACCCATGGCAATAAGCATATTAATCGGAGCCTCTTTCGGCCGGAGTCCGGAATCGTGAGCAAAGAAAGCAAAAAACGGGATCTTAATTCCCGCGTGGTGAAAAACACCCGCGGACGCGAAAAGTAGGCACATCCAAATAAAGACATGACCATTTCGTGCGGTTTCGGTAATAATGATCGACTTACTCACGAATCCACTGAAGAGGGGAAAAGCGGAGATAGATGCGGCACCCACTATACAGAAACCAGTGGTCCAGGGCATCGATTTATAAAGTCCTCCCAAATGAGAACCCCGAATTTCCCCGGTCCGGTAAAGCACCGCTCCCATACTCATAAATAGCAATCCCTTGTAAAGAACATGGGTGTAGGCATGAGCAATTGCACCGTCGATGGCCAATGGGGTACCAATTCCGATTCCCACCACCATGAATCCGATCTGATTAATCTTACTGTAACAAAGCACACGACGAAGGTCATTCTCGATTACCGCATAAAAAATAGGGAACATCGCCATTACGCCACCAATCGCGATCAGAATCTCAGCACCCGGAAATAATCGGGCCAACATACAAACTGCACACTTAGTGGTAAACGCACACAACCAAACCGGACCGGTGGGCGTCGCCTCGGCATAACCGTCCTTCAACCATACATGTAACCCGGGGAATGCTGCCTTTACCCCAATCGCCAATAAAATCAGCCATGCTCCAAGATCTCCCGCCTCCAGTGCCTGAGTCAGTGGTTCCAAAGAAAATGCCGACGCCCCTTCCCCGTGGTAACG
This sequence comes from uncultured Opitutales bacterium, assembly GCA_905478775.1. Lineage (GTDB taxonomy): Bacteria > Verrucomicrobiota > Verrucomicrobiia > Opitutales > Seribacteraceae > Seribacter > Seribacter sulfatis. Next base: position 1,308 of record CAJQKB010000043.1, read on the forward strand.
CAGAAGAATACCGGCAAGCAAAAGCAGACCCGAAGAAACATGAAAAAAGAGGTATCGAAATCCGGACTCCTCTGCCTGCTTCGTCTTGCGACCCCAGATCTGAAAGACCGAGGTGATCGCCAGCCCTTCCCACCAAAGAAAGAGTGAAAGCATGTCCCCGGCAAAAGCAACTCCCACCGCAGTGGCAGCATAAAGTAAAGCCATTGAGATCTGCCACGGATCGCGGAGGTGAAAGGAATAAATTCCGGCCACCAGAGCCGCCAAATGAAAAAGGTAACCAAAAAGCTTGGCCTGTTGATCAACCGCTACACCAATAATATCATAGCCGAAAAGAGCCAAGTTTGACGTGCTTCCCAACTCCAATGTGTAAATATGCCAAAATCCCAAAATGGGAGCGAGTACCAACGCCATGGAAGCAAAGCGACCACGAAGAACGGCGGCGGCGAGGCCTCCCAATATCAAAGCAGTTGCGGGATGTGTCCCAATTTCCATGGTTATCGCGAGAGTATTCATGTTATTTATCCCAATAATCCTCGTCTCTCATCAGTGTCTTCTTTCCCTTCCAGTCCCTCATCAGTTTGGAAACATAGACCAGGGCAACGCAGGCCAGAAATCCATAAATACCATAAAACGCCGGTAAGGTTTCCAGGGAACGCAGGCTGAACTCTTCCGCAAAAGCAGCGTGCTTGTGCCAACCGATAGTAAAGACAAGGTCGACCACCACCACCAAGCCACAAAGCCAATAAAATCCACGGATGATCTTGCGTACATTTTGTGGTTCATCCAACCATCTCTTCGGTTCGTCTAAATTCTGTTTTGGGTTACTCATCTTTCAGATTCAAAATTATTCAATTATTTTGACCAGCCGCAAGAGTGGGTCGGAGAGAAAAAAGAGTACGAAGCATCCCAGTGCGGTCAGGGCTAAAGGCACCACACAGGCCATCGGGGCTTCCTGTATTCCGGGATTTTCTTCCGTTTCATCCGTGCGGAAGAACGCAGTCACTGCCACCGGCAACAAATAAAAAACATTGAGCAGAGAACTTACCAGTAAAACGCCCACCACCCAGATTGCATCTCTATCCAGAGCTCCCAGGGCAATGTACCACTTGCTCACAAATCCTCCCAGCGGTGGCAGTCCAATCACGCTCAGGGATCCGATCATAAACGCTCCCATCGTGATAGGCATCCTTCGTCCAAGACCACGCAATTGACTGACATACTTCTTCCCCGAGGCTACAAATATCGCACCCGCACAAAAGAACAGGGTAATTTTACCACAGGCATGCATGGCGATATGAAGGACTGAACCTCCAATTCCCATATCCGTGGCCAAAGTAGCCCCCAACACCACATAGCCGAGCTGGCCAATTGTGGAAAATGCCAGACGACGTTTCAAGTTATCCTGCGAAAGTGCGATCAGTGAGGAAATCAAAATCGTGGCACAGGCAATTCCGATCAGCCAGTCTTCCCCGTCCAGTTCACGCAGGACTTCAGTTCCAAAAATATCAGAATATACTCGAATAACACAGAAGACACCCACCTTGACCACCGCTACGGCATGCAGTAATGCGGAAACCGGTGTGGGCGCAACCATCGCACCCGGCAACCATGAATGGAGCGGCATTAATCCAGCCTTAGCAAAGCCAAAGGTAAAAAGAGCAAGAAGAATAATTTGAGTGGTCTGACTGAATTCTCCCACTTTCCCGGTATCAGCAAGAAAGTCCATTGTTACAGTTCCACCGTCTAGCCATACATAACACCAACTCAGGGCGGGAAGGAGCAGGCAAAGAGAGGTAAAAAGTAAATACCCAAGATAAGTCCGGCCACCGGTTCGAGCCTCCTTGTCCTGCATGTGAGTAACAAGCGGAAAAGTCGAGACCGAGAGCATTTCGTAAAAGAAATAAATGGTGAGTAAGTTAGCCGAGAATGCGACCCCCATTGTAGCCGATAATGAAATTGCAAAGAATGAATAGAATCTCGTCTGTGCATGTTCATGCAGTCCGCGCATATACCCAATGGCATAGACCGTAGTGGCAATCCAAAGAAGCGAGGCAACGCAGGCAAAGAGCAATCCAAATCCATCCACTCGAAGAAGTAAGGGAACATTCGTAAAAATTTGCCAAATATGAAATTCAATAATTCCACCACCCAACAATAAGGGTACCATAGATAAGACAGCAGACGCCTGAACAATAGCAGCTAGAAAAGTGAAGGTCTCCCGTAGATTTCTTCTTTTTTCGCCCGCCCACACAATTCCAATCAATCCAATTAAAGGGGCGACCAATGCAATTAATGGACGAATATCCTCAATAACGGTTACTTCTGGTGCACTCATTTAATGTCCAGTCCCCCGCGGTAAATTATAATCACTCAGAAAAATCTCAATTAAAGAAACAACGTCCTGATTGTAGATCCCCACTACAATCACAATGGTCGCAGAAACCAATAAAGGAATAAGCATAGATAATGGTCCTTCATCAAAACGGGTCTGTTCAGCATTTAGTCCAAGATCACCGTGCCCATGTCCCAAATTCTCTCCACTTTCTGTTACAGCAAGATGGATTCTCTCTATTAATCGGAAAAATAATACCACCATTACCATGGTCGAGAACATAAGCACGACCATATACTCCCATCGCTGAGATACCATGCCTCCGGTTATTAGGTACCACTTACTGAAAAATCCACAGGTCGGAGGCAGTCCAATAATTGAGAACCCTCCGATAAAAAAGCCGGTCATTGTTAAGGGCATCTTTCCAAATAAACCACGCAGTCCATCAAATTTTGTCGTCTTCGCCTTTCTTAAAATGAGCCCGGCACCAAGAAACAGACACAGCGTCATGCAAGCATCACTAATGATGTGAAAGATCGAACCGATAAATCCGTAGTAGTTATAAATCCATATCCCCCCGACCATGTAGCCAACCTCGGCCACAATCAAATAGGCAAGCATTCGTTTAATTTCCCGCTGAGCCAGTGCCATTACGGCGGCACATAAGATCGCCACAACCACCAACCAAGGCATAACATCAACCCACATAGTGGATTCAAAAGAAAATTCGACTCCGAAAACAGACAACACCATTCGAATCATCACATAAATCATCACCTTCGTGACCAAAGGGGCAAGCAGGCAGGAAGTCGTTGTGGGTGCGTTGCAATACGCGTTAGGCAACCAAGCATGGAAGGGAAAAAAGGCCATTTTTATAAGAATTCCAATCCCGACTAAAACAAAGGCAACTTGCATAGTAGCCGAGTCGGCCAATCCATTTGCTTCAATTGCCTGCTGTATCCCAATCATGTTGAGGGTACCAGTTTTGATATATATGTACCCCACCCCAAGGAGATAGAGTGAAGCTCCTATCGTTCCGAGCATGACATAATTAAATGTGGCCGCAGCTGCCCGGTTTGAACCCATTGCAATTAAACCATATCCAGTCAGCGCAGCCACCTCGATCAGGACATATAAATTAAACGCGTCTCCCGTTAAACATATCCCCGCCAATCCGGTAATCTGGAGTAAAAAGAGGGTGTAAAAGAGAGGCTCTTTTCCAGGAGTCTCCTCCTGAACCGGTAATTTTGAATAAATGGCCACGATTAACCCAACACCCAGAACTACCAATGTGATTAGTATTCCTAAAATATCTGCATAAAATTCGATACCGACTCCCCGTGGGTATTGATCGAGCGTCCATCCGCCAAATATGTAGGAAATGGTGTGTTCCTCAGAGGCAATGACCTGCCTTAAGGCTTCAATCCCTGCCCAGAGCGAACCCGCCATGGAAAGAACTGCTATCGGATAACAAATTTTCTTGTTCCCCATTCCCAAAATTGCACAGGCTACCGATCCGAATAACGGGAAAATTAAAATCCAAGCTATTGCATTTTCCATCATTTCTTCGGCGTCTTGGGCTTAGGCTTCGAAGCCGTTGCTTTTTTTGCATTGGAGGTGGCTTTCGCCCGAGCAGTCGGTTTTGCTTTTGGTTTTGCTCTCGGCTTTGGCTTGGCTTTGGTAGTCGATTTGGATGCCGCCGTTTTTGGCTTCGCTGGAGATTTTTTAGATCCAGTGGTCGTCGACTTGGATGCTGCCACTTTTCGCTTAGGCGAAACAGATTTGGCTCCGGAAGTTTTTGCCTTGGTTGTGGTAGTGGTTGTCTTTGCTTTAGTTTTGGGACTTGCTTTGGATCGCTTAGAACTTCGGGGCGAAGATACCTTTGGCTTAGAAACCGATTTTGCAGATCGAGAAGTCGCCTGTTTTGATGAATCCGCAGATTTCAGAACATCACTTGGGTTGGAGCGCATTTCCTGCTTCTCAATCTTAGCAAGAATTTCATCCTCTTCAATCGTACCATAACCCTGATAAATTCGCAGGCACAATGCCAAGGCTAAGCCCAATGTGGCGACTCCCACTACAATTGCAGTAAGCATGAGAACATGCGGTAATGGATTTGAATACCCCTTGACCAACTCGGCATCTAATACAACTGGACCATGATTCGACTGCTCGGTTTCATTTCCATCCGAGTGAGAGGCATGGGAACCGTGTGGATCATGTTCGGGTAAATAAATGGGAATGGTTGCCCCCTCCTTTACCCCCACGGAAACATAAAATAAAATAATCGCGGTTTGAAAAATGGACATCCCAATCAACTTTTTGATCAGGTTATTCTTGGCTATCATAGCATGAAGTCCAATCAACAAAAGGACTACATAAATCAAGTAGTTCAATCTTTCGATGAACAATTCATTGATTATACCTCCGCCTTCAAACATTACTTACCTAAGTCCGATTAGAGTCCGCCTTTGAGGCGACCTTCAGTTGATAAATTGGCGTAAAGGGAAAACATGATTGCGGTCACGGTAAGTCCCACTCCGATCTCCACCCCAAGTATAGCATAATATCTAGCCATTTCACGGGAGACTGGAAACACATTAGCTAATTCTGCATAATCCAAAAATTCACCACCAAGAAACATCGAGAGTAAACCAATCCCCCCATAAAGAATAATTCCTGCACCCGCCACAATAGTACAACGATCCAAAGGAAACCGGGCTAATGCGGTATCCAAATCCCAGGACAAAGCGACCAGAATAAAGCTCGCTCCCATGAGTACGCCTCCCTGGAAACCACCCCCCGGGCTCACATGTCCATGGGCTAACACATAAAAGGCAAAAATTTGGATAACAGGCACGAGTAAACGAACTGTATTCGTCACAATAATATCGGGCTCCGCATCCACTTCAAATTCACGCTTACCTGATTTTTTATTATCAGAATTTTTCAAAATGGCTAATACCGCCATTCCCGCGATAAATACAACCACCGTTTCAAACATCGTATCAAATCCACGATAATCCCCCAATACCGCCGTTACCATATTGGGCACCTCTGTATCCACTCCAGTATTGGCAATAAAATGGGAAGACAATGGCGACTTGGAAGCGGGCGAACTTGGGTCACCCCACTCGGGGAAATCCTTGGACGCATAAATGAGCAAAATACCCACCAAAAGAACTGGTATTAAGGAAAGCTTTTTCATTAATCTGAAGACTTTCTTTTCAGGTTAAAAATCGTCGCAATCATCACCACCGTACTAATACCTGCCCCTACGGTTGCTTCAGTAAATGCCACATCCACCGCCCCCATTTCCGCCCACAGTAAGCACATTAAAAAACTATAAACTCCAAACACGACAGAAGCGGTAAGTAAATCCTTCACACGCAAGGAGACTAGTGCAACCACCACGAGCATAAGTAAAATAAAAGTGTTAAATATTTCTAACCCCATTATTTCTTTACCTTGCTTGGTTTATTCAAATCCTTTTCCTCCAAAGGCATTTCATCATCCTCAAATGCCGCCCTCATTAATGCATGTGAACTCGTTGGGCTCGTAATATAAATAAATAGGACTATCCCCATAATTTTAACAAATAGTAACCAACTCCCCAATGAAAAATCTTCCATTGTAATTAGAGCAAATCCGGAAAGGATTAACATGGTGGATAAACTATCCCCTTTTCCCGCCGCATGCATACGGGTATAAAAATCAGGAAAACGAACCATGCCCACCGATGTACCCAAAAAGAAGACCAAGCCAACCACTGCCAAAACAAAACCTATAATTTGGAACGGTACAATTCCCCCACCCGCATCCACCGCCTCTGCAACCACTCGCAAAACTCCCATGGATTCTATCATCATACCTTAGCCCCCTTGGCTTTTTCCCTTTCTTCCATTTCCCTCAGGGAAATCGTTCGGTTTAGGTAACGGGAGACTACAATTGCACTGACAAAATTGAGCAATGCATATGCGATTGCAAAATCGACGAACATATCCACACGGTCAAAAAGAGTCCCAATTATAACAAGCAAAACCGCAGTCTTTGTACCAATCACATTCACCGCCAACATCCGATCAAACGGAGTCGGCCCCACCCAAATTCGGTAAACCATTGGGATCATCAATAAAAACAGGGTCGAACCCATAATAATGGCAAACCAATCAATCATCCCTTATTTAACAACTCGGGTTCAAAGATTTCCAAGACCTTCATTTCAATCGCGCCAGTTAATAAATCATCTTCCAAGTACTGACTCATCACATGGATATGAAACACATCACCCCGAATTAACATCGTAATGGTACCTGGGGTCAGAGTGATTGAATTTGCCAAAACAAACTTGGCAAAATCTGTTTTTAACTT
>CAJQKB010000044.1 GCA_905478775.1 uncultured Opitutales bacterium
TAAAGGTTTGCACGGGTGACCAACTGGTTCCTCCAGTGCCACCCGCCGCGTTTACACCTTTAAAAGCATAGTAATAAGTGGTTCCACCGGTTAGCCCGGTTATATCATGAGCCAATGCAACCTGTCCTTTTGAACCGAGATTCGCATTCGAATCCCAGTTACCAGCCGTGGCGCTGGCATTGTTATCTCCCCAGTAAACCGTGATTGTGGCATCCCGACCACCCGTACTGGCAACCAAACCTTTTAATTTAGCACTGGTCATAACCAAATTACCGGGTGCTTCCACAGTGAGTAGGGGAGCGGAGATTGGAATAGTAATCGTCAATGTGGCAGAGGCGTATTCATTACTTGAAGATGACTGTGCGACCAAAGTGACCACATAAGTACCACCGGCAAGCGGAGTACCGGAAATAACCCCTGTACCCAGACCACAGGTTAGACCGGCAGGTAAATTAGCCGCTTCGAATGCAGGGTTCGTCACATCTGTGGTAATGGTGTATGAAAATGAGGAACCAACCGTGGCCGATGCCGTAGCTGCACTGGTGATCGATTTACTAACCGGAGTGGTTAAGGAAGACTTGTATGGATGACTGCTTGGCAGGTCTCCAGTCAGACCCCATTTATGAGCAAGATAACCCTCGACCATTTGAACTTCTCCAAGTGTAAAATCTTTATTAAAAATGATTAATTCCGCTAAGTCTCCGTTTACATAGCGACCATTGATATTTCGGTCGTTTGAGAAGTTATTTGCCTGGACATCTGCGGTTGTAACCAGAGACATTATACTGATCCCGCTTGGCCAGGCAGCGGTTTTACTGGTTGCAGTACCATTTAAATAGAACATATTGCTGCTGGAAACTCCACTATGCCAATTATTTGGTCCGAGGATATCATTCGCTCCGTTTCCATGGAAGTGATAAGTGCTTGTGTCTCCCAAGAGCCACCACGCACCCGAGTTATATTTCAAAACCCAAAATACGGTGCGAATATCTGAGACTCGATCAAATGAGTGGTACTGACCGTTCGTGCCATTATATCTCATGAGTGGTAATCCATTCTGAGCATTGGAAACGACCGACGGAGAACCATTCTTTGTGGCATCATTACCACTGCTTGATCGGTCAGTCCAAGTTGCACCCGATGCCGATGAATGATTGGCATCCAACCAAAGTTTCATGTTTGCAGGATAAATGTTGGCAACATTGATAGTCTGTCCCCCCTGGTTAGATACAGAAAAGATTCCTAAACTATCAGATACAATCGAACCGGAACCATTACTTGCCGCAGTCCTGAAATAGTATACTTTTCCTTTTTCCAAGCCGCTCAAGTTTGTTGAGAACGGACCGGATCCAAGCACACCCATTGCAACCTGGTTATCCCAGCTGGACAAGTTCGCGTAGTTGGTTCCGGCATCATTATCACCCCATACAAAATAAACGGTGGGGTTTTCTCCACCGGTTGCAGTTAAGGTACCATTCAAGGTTGCCGTGGAAGCAGGGGGAGAAATAGCGGTGGAAACTGTATCGCTTGCGTTAACATCTCCCAGGGTAGGGGCAGTCAAGCCAGCCAGGGTGGCAAAAGTACCGGCTGATCCAGTCCATTTTAATGACCCTCCAACATTGGATACGGCTAGGCGATAACGATAAGTCGTGTTAAAGGTCAAACCACTCAATACACGACTAAATGAACCGGGTGTCTGGTTTTCCAGAATAAAATGCTGAGCCCACGCGGATACATTGCTGTCTCCACGATCTGCAGTATCGACCAAGAAGTGAACTTTACAATCAGTACCGGTGGCGTCTGCAAAGGAACCGGTAAGGGTGGCACCGTACATTCCCAAGTCAGTGGCTCCACCATCGGTAATGGAAGAGGGGATTGGATATGCTTTCATAATAACCGATTTTGTGGTTTTTCCGTATCCATTGGTGGCCATGATATCAACGGCATGATCTGTTCCCGTATTTGCGGGAGTGCCACTAGCCGTTCCGGTAATCGCACCTGTATTAGCATCAATGCTGAGGCCAGCTGGCAACCCGGATGCCGACCAAGTTGGAGTATATGCACTAACGGTAACCGAATAAGCAGGTTGGGTAACAGACGGAACGCCCGCATTGAATGGAATCACATTACCGACATTGATAACAACCGCACCAGACTCAGCGTTTACTGAATTATATAAAGCAAGAACTTCGGCGTCGGTAAAAGCGACATTGTATAAGCGAAAATTTTGCAAACTTCCCTTTAACCAATTACCATTACCATTTGCATTAGCCGCAATGTAAATGTTACTAACCTGATCTACAGCCACTGTATCGTTAACAGTAGATGTCTGGATGGGAGCACCATTGATATAAGTCTTTGCAACACCAGGATTACCCTGATTCATTAATGTCACCATCGTCCAAGATTCTGGAGAAACCCGGTATGCGTCGCTTACACCAAAATTCCAGTTCCCACCCATTTTAAAGCGGTGATGAACATATCCACCATTGGCATTATTATTATTTCCAAATTCAAAAAAGTAATTTCGGCCATTACGGGTAAAGATTCCCCCCCAAGCTGCCGTTCCCACCTCATAACGGAGCCAAATATTGGCAGTATATTGACCATTATTATTCATTCTCATCGCTCCGTGATTGAGGATGGTGATTTTCTTATTTGCCGAGCCATCAAATCGAATAGCAGAACCAGTTTTACCTGGGAAACGAGCGGGGTTACCCTGAACCTGACCAACTAACTCATTCGGTCCCCAATCCTGAACGGTGGTCGCATTCTCGACTTCCCCCATAGGAAAATATAAAGCGAGGTTAGATTCCTTCATGACCGACGGACGAAAGAGAATTTCCTTGGTGGATCGCTGATTACGCTCACCAGTTGATGAGGATTGAGCAGCACCTTCCCCAACTTTTATCTTAATACGAGCAGGGTTCGAATGAGGGGTAAGGTTCATCGTGTAAGTTGCACCCGAACCGGATACATTGGATACCGATGCCCCTCGCACGACAAAATCATTGCTGGATACACCCGTGCTTGTAGGTTGAGATGATTTGTATGGGTGATTGGAAGGCAGGGAAGAAGTGAGCCCCCATTTGTGGGCGAGATAGCCTTCGACTTTTGACCTATTGGTGGTAGTGGTAGCAGCAATGATTTCTTTCAATTTACCTGCCCATGTAGATACCCCTGTATTAGAATCCCATTTAAGACCAATCCTATCCAGTTTCATATTTCCGCTAACACTCGCTTGGCTAAGGGCTTCTACACCATTAACCCGAACAGTGAAGGTTCCAGAATTTAGGCTGAATTCATGAATTTGAGTTGTGCTATCTGAATAACCACTGACAGACCGTCCACTAAAAAATTCATTTCCGTTTATCCTTACCCAAAGTTTGCGTCCAGAGCCTGCATCGTAAAAAAGTGTTCGTTCAGTACCATTGTTGGCATACAAAAAACCATGTCCATGAAGAACGAAAAAGATATTTAAATTTGCCTCGCTGATATCATTGCCTAGGTTAAAACCGTCATTGCTTCCGTCGAATTGTATGCCACTTGATGTGATCGTTGGTTGATTGCTTGCCGTCCCTTGAGTTGCATCATTCCCATTTCCACTCTTATCTGCCCAACGGCTAATCGAATTTGAGGAATGAGTAATGCTATTTGTATCCGCTGCATCCAGCCAAAGTTCCAAACCGTTAACTTCAGTAGGTTTAAAAGATGTGGTGAAATCAGATGCAAAATCACTCACGGAATGATTAGAACCACCCTTCTTAAAAGTAACAGTTACTGGAATGGGATATGCCTGTGTTGGACTGGTCGCGGTAATTTCTGCGGATAGTCCACTTCCAATTCCCGCCATAAGGTCTCGATTAGCATGATCTACTGGTAATTGATGGGCAATTCCCCATTTATTGGCAAGATATCCTTCCACTGCAAAACGATCAGAGGCACCAAGCACGCGGTCAAAAGCGATAAATTCTGCAATTTCACATTTGGAAAATTCGGAATTCGTTCCCTGTCCACCAAACTGTAAACTCCTGGGTAAATAGGTGGTGTTATGAGCCCCATTTCCATTTACTGCTCCCACTCGAGCGCCATCGTAAAAAGTATTTCCCTGATCGTCGTCTGACATCGAAGCCACATGCAGGTGAAACTTAGTGTCTTTTCCATTAGCATTATCCGTTAACCATCCATTAAAATACCATTTATTCATATTTCCGCCATGGTATCCAAATAACCAGTTATGAGTGCGGTCTGATATAACCCGATTGGTATCGGTGGAATGGGTATAACGGGAAATCGAAAACATGGTGAATTTCCGCTTTCCACCCCATTCATTCGCTGAATAGTAGGCATCATTCCCGTCAAAATTCACTACGCCCAGTCCATTTTGAGAGGCCCATGTGGGATCTCCTGCTTTGGTCAAGTGATACCCATTACCCGACTTATCACTCCATGAATTCACCGCATTTCCCGTACTGTAGCCCGTATCGGTCGTACCATCTGCATTTAAATCCGATGCATCATACCACATTTCAACATCCCCCAGAGTCGTGGTAGAAAAAGAAGCCGGATAAGAGGCAAAAAAGCTCTTACTGACCACATCATTTTCATACACTCCACCACCACCTGCAGCCGCTCCTTTGGGAATCGTAACCGTTACTGTAGATGGAAAAGTAGTAGGGGTTACTTTAAAAGTGTATGTATGTCCACCCCCTCCGGATGAACTGAAATTACTGACGGAACCCCCGCTTACGCTAATGTCACTGGATGCAAAGCCGGCAACGGGAAGATTGGATCCACCGCGTTTAAAAGTAACACTCACCGGAACCGGGCTGGAATTCGCATATTCATCCACGGTAAGAACAGGAAGAGTGGGGGTATAATATCCTTCTCCTGCTCCGCTAGCATACATAGTATTTATGGCTGTGGAATTAAGCTCTTTAGAGTAGAGTCGGAAATCGTCAATCGTTCCGATGAAATTAATTCTGCCTCCACCCGTGCGGTCCCCTCCGATAGTGAAATTTGCACTTTCTCCAAGGTTAAAGGTTGAACCACCGGCACCACCATTTGCAGATACAACGCCGTCCACATAATGAACAACATTACCAAGGTTACCGTTGTTTGATTTGATTGTAACCAAATGATGCCACAAACCGTCGGCATAAGATGCATTAGTGGTCGCAGCACCACCGGCGTTGTCTAAACGAATTTTTCCTCCATCAAAGTTCAATGTGTATCTCAAACCACCTCCATTCACACCCCAGCTGACAAAAGATTGTTGAGCGGTTGTATTGTTGTATGTGGATTTAAACCACAAAGCTACAGTTATCGGACCGTTACCGACCACACCTTTGAAACCATCTACATCAACCTGATCTCCCGTTCCATCCAATTCAAGTGCATACCCTCTCTTACCCGCTACCCAAGTTGGATTACCTCCGAGAGTACCATCCTTACCACTTGATGAACGATCCTTGGTAATCGTACCTGTGCCTTCATCAAAGGGTAGATATAAGGCAAGAGAATTGTCGTCGGTAACCAAGTCACGGAACTGGGTAAGAGCAGTGCCAATACCGGTTTGAGCACCGCCACCGGTTGCCGCTGATCCAGCGGGAATAGTTACATTGATAATCGCCGGATAGGTGGTGGGCACAACATTGAAAGTGTAGGTATGTCCAGAACCCGAGAAATTCGCGATTGTGGCATCGTTAACTACAATATCGGAAGCAGTAAATCCGGTTACTGATACATTGGAACCATCCTGTTTAAAAGTAACACTGGCTGAAATGGGAGAGGATCCCGATGTTTGAGCAATCGTTATAGTCGGAGCGGGCAGGGTGGGTTTCTTAATCAGTACAAGACGACCCGCCACATGATCATTCACCGTTCCGGATGTGGCTTCTACTGATACCCCGACCGTGATGACATCATTTGCCTTCAAGCCATTTAAAACGGTAACCAAAGCACCGGAAGAGTAGTTATGTCCGCTATCAGCTCTTTGATAATGCGAAGAAACTTCCGCACCTGCGATGTCAGTTCCGTTGACACGAACCACCATTTTGGGGTTCACTCTCGCAACCGAACCAGTTAATCCATCCGAATACAAGAGAAGATAGTCACCATCCCCATCAACTGAAACTTGGTGGGCGTTGGAAGAGGCGGAGTGAGTAAATTTCGCTGCATCAATCGATTCCTGCGTGGCCCATTTCACTTCGCCTACGGCATTCCAATTGTCACCGGTCGAAAGCTGAGTGGCACGAGCTGAGAAAAGATTGTTGGCATTGGACAGCTTCTCAATGAAGACCGATGCTTTTTCATTAGTCGGTACGGTTAATGTTCCACCAGCCGCCCGCTTACCAAGATCAAATGTGAGGACTTGATTGGCAGATGAAGTCTGTACCAAGCCAACCCAATGTATCGATGACTTGGTCGTTGCATCCGTATTACGAATGTATCCTTGGGAGGCAAAACCACCAGAAACTTGAACACCATCCAGCTTAGGGATCATTTGAGGGGATCCTCTGCCAACCGCACCGCTGAGGGGTACATTGGCAAATACAAGGTACTTACCCGCATTCGCTATAGTAATGTTGTGACTATTCGATGAATTACTGTGCGTAAAGCCAGAATCAGCAACTTCCTGAGTCCACTGTAAGGCCGAAGCAGTATTTGGATTCAAATTCGTACCCGCAACCAATCTTGTGGCGGTAGCAGAAAAAATGGTCCGGGAAGAAGCAATTTTTTCCAAGAATAGAGAAGCAGTTCCTAATTTGACCGAATTTTGAGCGGCATTGTCAAAACACTTAGCATAAATTTCGACATAATCATTTGCGGATAAACTGGGGAGAAGCAAGTGCATGTGACCACTGCTTTCAGTATGATCTGAATCGTGTCTAATGTAGGTGGAACGAGCGGTTCCTGCCTGTATTGTGGTACTGCCATTTTTCTTCACAAAGAAGTGAACCTGCGAGCGCTTATCAGCAGTTTTTGCCTGCTGAAGAATTGGACCGGTAAAAGCGAGGAAGTAATCGCCTGCTGCTTTCACCTTCAAACGGCTGGGAGTGGACGAGTTATGGTCGAAAATACTGGGATCCAAGTCAGCCGTGGTCCATTTGATCGCTTTCGATGTGGCACTGGCTTCCGGTATCACGGTTGTACCATCTGAAAGTGCATCCCCCTTGACTAGAGCACCTCCCTCGACGGCAGCTTCAAGCGTTCGCTCAATGGGCAGGGAGAGCAGGACTCCGAACAGGGTCGGAAAGACCCAGCTGAATGATTTAGAAGTATTATTAGACTTAGTGGCTTGCTTCATAGGAAGTAGTGACTGTTTGTTAATTAAAAAATTTCGCATTAAAACGGGTATTGAGGTGTGTGTGTGCGCGTGCACAGGTCTTTTTTTGACTTAAACAATCGATATGGCCCGAAAATTTGAACGAGTACAACCAGCCACCTAAAAAAAGGTGAAACAATAAAGGGACTGTCTCTAAACAACTGATCTAAAACTTGGGCTAAAATATGTTAAGGTTACCACATATATTAGTGTAGAATCAGAATTTAATACGAATAAACAAGGTTTTATTAATGGCGCAAAAATAAACCCATGATAGTCAGTAGTTTAGGTGAGAAAAAAAATAATATTTTTTTTGTAAAACTCGCTATTAGCTTAAAATAACAATAAATAAATCATAAAATATGAATGATTTGAAATAAAGAGTTCAGATAAAATTTCAAGGGATTTGCCGGAGTAATTTGGTCAAAACCTTACCGGGTCCGCATTCGATAAATTCTTCAACCCTTTTTAGCCTAAGTCCCTGGATAACCTCGGTCCATCTAACTGGGCTAAATATTTGTTTAATCAATAATTCAGGAATGGCATCAACGGAGGAATATGGTTGTGCTTCGACATTTGAAAAAACAGGGAATTGGGGAAGAGAAAAAGAGAAGTTTTGTAAAAAAACTGCAAATTCTGCTGCCGGTTCATTCATCATGCGGGAATGGAAAGCTCCGCTTACCTTTAAAGGAACCACCATTCGGGCACCACTCTCTTTAAGAGGAGAAAGAACTTGGGTAATTTGTGAGGCAGGACCAGAGATAACGATCTGCCCGGGTGAATTAAAATTGGCCAGATCAATTTGATCGGCTCCCTGTTCTTCCAAAACAGAGTTGATTTTATCAGCATCCATGCCGATCACCGCAGCCATTCCACCACCGGAAACTTTAGACATGATTTCGCCCCGCTTGGCCACCATTTGTAGTCCATCAGCAAAAGAAAAGGCATTGGCACACTGCAGGGCAGCAAATTCTCCCACTGAATGCCCGGCAGCAAAAGAGGGTGATTTGCCTTCTTCAAGCAATGCTTTCGTCTGCAAGCAACTAACCGTGTAAAGAGCAGGTTGGGTAAAGTTTGTGAGGTTCAAGTCCGTTGCATCTTCCCGCAAACATAATTCCTCTATTGAATAGCCAAGAATTTGATCACTTTGCTCCACAATGTCTGGAAATCGTGAAAATAATTCGGATCCCATACCAACCGACTGGGAACCTTGACCAGGAAATAAAAATGCGGTGCTCATAATTTTTTAATAAGTATATTGTAATTGCGAAAAAGGAGGGAGGATAGTACCAATGAACTCTCTTTTTTTACTGAACCCACCTAAAATGCAAGAACATCTGATCATTGATGGGAACAATGCCTTGCATGCGATCCCAGAATTATCCAAGGAACTGACCCAAGACCGCAATTTGGCCCGCGACAGCCTGATTCGATTTCTCGAACCTATTCAGGCGGGTGAGAATTGTCTTTTAACAGTTGTTTTTGACGGAAGAGGAGGGAAGGGAAGGATCTATCAGCATGAAGGGAACAAAAGCTATACCATTATTTATTCTTCTTCTGTCCAAGGTGCGGACGGAGTCATTGAAAGAATGCTACTGGCAGCAAAATTTCCAGAGCGTATTTCTGTGGCAACTAATGATGGACTTATTCGAAATTGTGCTTACGAGTCAGGTGCAACCGCAATGAGGATTGAAGAGCTTATCAAAAAACTGGATAATAGTATAGATCGTACCCGTGTGAAAATAAATCACTACCGGAATGAAGAGAAAGGTCCGCTCAAAAATCAACTGTCATTCCCCGAGAAGGGAGAGAGGAACCCACATTAATGGCAAGTTTTCAGGGAGTGGAAGAAATTCCTGGTTTATATGGAAGCTTACGAATTGAAGAAAAAGTAATTCAACAAATTTGGGCAGATCAGGATTTTAATGATTTGGAACTTCATACTGAATGTGGCAAAAGGCTGATTATTTCGAATCCAGGAATATGGAACCGTGCAGAGGAAGGACCGGATTTTAAAAATGCATCTCTTTCAATCGATCAATTGAAACAAGAAGGAGATATTGAAATCCATTTTTATTCTTCTGACTGGGAGAACCACGGGCACAATCGCGATGCAAATTATAACCGAGTCGCTCTTCATGTTACCCTGTTTCCAGAAGCAAAAAAAAGGACGCCTTGCCAAACAGTGAAGGGAGTGCAGATCCCCCTCCTCGTTCTTTTGCCCCATCTCAGGCAAAGTTTAGAAGAGCACATGGAATCGATTGCGATCGAAAATTTATCGGCATATGTGGCAAAAAACACTGGTTCACTTTATTCTCGAATTGACCAAATCGAGGTTACTCAAAAAAATCATGAATTGGCCAAGGAAAGGTGGTTGAAAAAGAAACAATTTGCTCAAAAACGATTACAAAAAAGCAAGCAGGAAGAGGCCTTTCATCAATGTTTCCTCGAAGTATTAGGCTACCGGAGAAATCGTGCGATAATGAGCAAAATTGGACAGAGTCACCCCACCCAGGAATGGAAATGCGGCGCAATTGATCCCGACGAGGTTTTCCAATCAGAAAAAAGTTGGAAATTGAAAGGTCTTAGACCTGCAAATCATCCCCGGAAAAGATTACGACAATATGGTGAATTATGGCGGGCAAACCCCAATTGGATTGAAGATTTATTAAAGATTAATATCCCATTCGATGGAAATTCAGAAGGAAGTAATCGAAAGAATCTTGGCATTCACAACCTAAAAAAACTATGGATTGATGAGATACTTTGTGGAGTGTGGGGAGGTACTCGGGTGGATACACTTTGGGTCGATGCCTGCCTGCCCTTATTAGCAGAAGTTCACCGTCGGGATTACTTTCCAACCTGGTTTCATTGGTTTGCGGGTGACTTCCCCGATCCGTTGAAAGAAGTGAGCAGATCTATGGGGATCGCAGGGCATTCCCGAGCTAAGCCTTTTTCAAATGGACCACTTCAGGGCCTCCTCGGGTATTGTATTAAAAAGGGAATTCTTGGATAATTAATCACATATCTTCTTGCCAAATAAAAAGCACGAATTAGGGCTGAATACTTAAACAAAACCAAACACTATGATCTATTGCCTCAATACGAGTACCATTAAACCCCAATCTCTAATAAATAAAATTCGCCTGGTAGGAGAGGCCGGATACGATGGGATTGAACTTTGGCTTAATGATGTATGGGAATATGTGGCTCGTGGGGGTGAGGTGACGGATATTGAAAAGGCGATTGCGGATCATGGATTAATTGTACCCTCCGTCATTGCGATGAGGCAATGGGGAGACCTTGATGGATGGGAACATCAACTGGTATTGGACGAAGCACGCAGGCGATTTGCTTTGGGTGCTCGGTTAGGAGCCCCTTTTATTGTCGCCACTCCACCGTTGGAAAAAACAGAAACCGAGCATTTGCCCGAGCGCTATGCAGAACTACTCAAAATTGGCCGAGAGGAAGGAATTCGGCCTACCTTTGAATATATTAGCTTCTTTCAATCGGTGCATACTTTAAGCAAAGCATGGGAAATCGTTCAAGTCACTGATGATGAAGACGCCACCTTGATCATCGATGCATTTCACAATTGGAATAGCGGATCCACCGAATCAGAATTACGATCTATTCCAGTAGACAAGATAAGTCACTATCACATTGATGATGCAGACCCCGTTAAACCAGCAGGGACTCAGACAGACCCGGACCGTGTCATGCCAGGGGATGGCCAAATCGACCTAAAAGCAGAAACTACTGCTTTGAAAGAAATGGGATATGATGGGACAGTAAGCCTCGAATTATTTAGTGAATCATGGTGGAAAATCGATCCAAAAGAAACATTGCGAATTGGACTGCAAAGAATGAAGGCACTATTTGAAAATTAATTCGATATTTGATAAACTTTCTAAGGATTAGTAGTTCTTTTCGTCTTCCTCAGTGAAATTAAATATTTTAAACCTTCTTCTTCTCATTTCATACTTGAGGTTCTAATCAAAATATGAAATGTGACGAAACTGAAAGTCAATTGAAGGAATGGTTTGAAAAACTAGAAAAACCATTAATGAATTATGCATTTCAAATTGTTCACGATCGTGAGGAAGCACAGGATTTAGTACAGGACACTTTTTTGCGTTTTTTTAAACAGGACGAAAAAATCCTACAACCCAAGGCCTGGCTATACAAAACACTTCGAAATCTTTGTATTTCATTTCTTCGAAAAAATGGTCGATTACAGCGTACAACTGATGAAGAGCAATTAGACTTCCTCGATTCATTTAACCGTACAACTGAAAGTATTCTAGTTAAAAACCTTGAAAAAAAAGAAGCTGTCGATCGTGTAAGTCATGCCATTTCATTATTACCCAAAGAATCAAAAGAGCTTATAACGCTTAAGTTCGATCAGCAAAAAAGTTATAATGAAATTTCAAAAATTACCGGATTAAGTGTGAGTAATGTAGGTTATAAATTACATCACATCATAAAAGAATTAAGTAGTGAATTAAAAGCAGAAGATTTTTTCCGATGAATAATGATTTAGATATTAGTGAAGAAGAAATTATTTCGTACCTGCTGGGCGAAGTTGATAACGATAAAAAGCTTTTCATTCAAAGGCTCATTTCTGAAAACCCACAATTGCAGGAAATGGAAAGAGTTTTGACTGACACAATTAGATTGGTTGAACAGTCCACGAAGGAACCTCTACCTGACCTAGAAGAAGGAGAACTTCGATTAAGCCAAAAACGGAGAAATACAATCCTTGGACTAGTAGAAAAAGAGGAAACTCTAACGCTAGAAAAGCAAAAGTCTTCCTTACCCAAAGATAAAAAATCAGACCATTTTCTTTTTTGGGTCCCTTTAGGCATTGCGGCTTGTGCATTCCTAATTTTATCCGTGACTGACTCAGATCATTTATCAACCGCCGAAATCACCCTCAATCGCGAGCAAGAAAGTAACAGCGAACAGGACGAACTTGAAGGGACAACGATAGATGCAATTGATACTGAAGAGCAACTTGCACTTAATTTAGCTCTTGAAAACCAGGCTCAAGAAGGAGTAGTCCAAATACTCACCCAACGGTCAACCATTGAAGTTGAGGCCATGAAAAGGGATTTAAATAATTCCCTCTCTATTGGCGATGTACTTGCGTACTCGGAACCAATACCTTTCAACTCAGTGGAAGATTCCACTTCTGTTGTTTCACCAGTCCCATCATCTGCTAATAGGAGTGCCCCCCCTCGAGTTCAGTCCGAAACCTTATCAAAAATACAAAACCTGGGTGCAGATCATTCAATCATGCTTCACACAAAGGAACTGGGTGCGGAACTATCAGTAAAAAAAGAAAAGGTAGTGGATCCCTCACCGAAACCAATAATAGAAGATTCGGTAGTTCCCCCCCTTCGTACCGAACAAATTGAGCAAAATGAGGATATAATCATTACAGAGAAAAAGCGGAAAGCAGCTGGTTCGGAAAATTCCACTCAAACAAATCGAACCTCTTCCGGGAGGTTCCAGACGCAAGCGATTCCTCAATTTCAAAAGGGCTTAATCAGTGAATATCTCCCCCGACTTTGGGGTAGTTCAGAACCTACTTATTTGTTTACCTCGAAGGGGAAAACATTAGGTAAAGTTAGGATAATCAAGAAAACTGATACCGCTATTGAATTCGTTAGACTGAACGAAACAATGCGTGGAAAATCAACGCTACCCGATGGTCTTGGCTACCAACTCCGATTGTCAGACTCAAATTCTTCCACAGTGATTATAGTGGGTCATTTAACAAGGGTTAAAGTGGCCGAAATAAAAAATAAAAGAATGGCAAAAAGTGATCTAGTAAAAGACCTAGACTTTACCACTTACAGTATTCAAATTGAAGAGGCGTGGAAATTAGATGAGAAAGAGAATCGGATTCCGATCAAATAATCTATCCCTGGTAATTCCATTTTACTGGAGTGATTTAAAAACTATGAAGACCGCGACCGTCGACTGAAAGAGCAGCTTCCTTCAGGGATTCCGAAAGGGTGGGGTGTGCATGAATAGTACGGGCTAAGTCCTCGGCTGAACCTCCATATTCCATATGAGCTACGGCCGACGCGATCAATTCCGAAGCACTTCGAGCCACAATTTGGACTCCGAGCAATCGATCGGTTTCTGCATGTGCAACCACTTTCACAATACCATCGGTTGCTCCCGTTGCCAGAGCGCGACCGTTTGCAGCTAATGGAAAAGAACCGGCTCGAACCGGTATATTTTTCGCTTTTGCCTGGGCCTCACTTAGGCCAATATTGGCAATTTCTGGATCGACATAAATAACTCCGGGGACGAGATCATAGTTCACATGTCCGGACTGTCCCGCAATAATCTCAGCGCAGGCAACACCGTCCTCCTCTGCTTTGTGAGCTAGCATGGGCCCGGGGATCAAATCACCAATGGCACGAACACCTGCGATATTAGTCGAGAAACTCGCATCAACCAGTACACGACCTTTATCATCCGTTTGCACTCCAATATTCTCTAAGCCTAAGCCATCCGCACAGGGTGCACGACCTACCGCGACGAGAACCCGATCCGCTGAGACCGAGGATTCATTTCCCTCCGACTCTAATGATAAAGTAGTTCCGGTTTTGGTATTCTTTGCGGCAGTTACCTTGGTTGAAAGTGAAAATTGGAGACCCTGTTTTTCCAAGATTTTTCTTGCTACCTTTGCCACCTCTAAATCGAGTTGTGGGCAAATCTCAGGAAGAAACTCAATAATAGTAACCTCTGCCCCAAGACGCGACCAAACGCAGCCAAGTTCAAGACCAATCGCACCGCCTCCCACAACCACCATTTTTTTCGGTACTTTTTCAAATGCAATGCCATGGTCACTATGGACAATTTTAGTGCCATCAAAGGGGAGAAATGGAAGTTCAACCGGCTTGGAACCAGTTGCTAAAATAATCTCATTTGCTGTTAGAGTCTGAGAGGAATCCTGATGAGTCACCTCCACTTTACCCTCCGGTAAAAGTGTTGCAGTTCCTGGTATCAGCGTGACACCTTTCTTTTTGACCAAGGCGGCTACGCCTTTTCCAAGTTGGTCCACAACCGCATCCTTTTTTTTCATCAATTTCGAAATATCATGGCTTATTCCTTTCGCCACGATACCATGGGACTCGGCGGAATGAACGAGTTCATGATAAATTTCAGTGGAGTGAAGAAGAGCTTTGCTCGGGATGCACCCGACATTGAGGCAGGTTCCTCCTAATCGAGGATTTTTCTCAATCAACCCAGTCTTTAATCCTAATTGGGCACATCGAATGGCACAAACATAGCCTCCAGGTCCGGCACCTACCACTAAGACATCAAACTTTTCTTGGTTACTCATAACTTAAATCCCCAAGGCCAAGCGAGCAGGGTCTTCCATCGCTTCCTTCAACTTCACCAAAAAGGTAACTGCTTCTTTTCCGTCCACCACTCGGTGGTCATAGGACAGTGCAGTATACATCATCGGACGAATTACCACCTCTCCATTCACGGCGACTGGCCGTTCTTGGATCGAATGCATTCCCAATATACCACTCTGGGGCGGATTAATAATCGGAGTCGATAAAAGGGAACCGTAAATACCCCCATTAGTGATAGTAAAGCAACCACCCTGCATATCCTGAAGGGTAATCCCTCCAGTTCGAGCTTTCTCAGCGTACTGAACAATAGATTGCTCAATTTCGGCAAAGCCAAGTTGGTCACAATCCCGTAACACGGGTACAACCAGTCCCTTCTTCGTGCCGACTGCGACTCCGATATCAAAATAATGGTTTTCAACCAATTCATTTCCTTCCATCCGAGCATTGATCTGCGGAACGGCACGAAGGGCATGAACCACGCCCTTTACAAAAAATGACATAAACCCGAGTTTCACTCCATTTTGTTTTACGAAAGAATCTTGATGCTTTTTTCGTAATGCCATGATGGCGGAAAGATCAACCTCATTAAAGGTCGATAAAATGGCGGCGGTTTGCTGTGCCTCCACCAATCGTGAGGCAATTTTCCTACGGATTGGAGAAAGAGGCCGGCGGGTACTTCGACTATCAACAGAGGCAGGAGTAACCGGTGCTGCCTTTGGAGGGCTCACCGGAGTAGAAGGGGCTGCCACTGAGGGCGAAGGTTCAGCACTTTTAGCAGCAAGTACATCGGCTTTCGTAATACGACCGTCTTTTCCAGTTCCTGAAATGGTGGTGGGGTCAATATCAGTCTCAGCCAAGATTTTCCGGACAGCAGGGGAAAGAGGTAACGGGGCGGGAATCGAGTCATCCACCTTTGGGTCAGATTCGTCTTGAGAGGGCAAGGAAGGGGAGGGGGCATCCATGCTCTCAGGGGGTGCCACAGTAGTAGTAGCAGGCACTTCAACTACAGGCTCTTGTGCTTGTGGCTTTGGCTCCGATGCTGAGGAGTTTGAATTATCCGCGGATTCATCAATATTGGCAATCGTTGCTCCGATCTCAACTTCATCACCTTCTTTCGCTAAAAATGAAATTACTCCGGCCACTTCAGCAAGCCCTTCCTGGGTAATTTTATCCGTTTCTAATTCGTATATTGGTTGATCGATCTCAACATAAGTTCCCTCCGATACCTTCCAAGCGGATAGAACACCAGAGGAGATTGATTCACCAAGTGCGGGGATTTTTACATCAATAGGCATAACTAAAAAAATTAAGTATGAGAAGTTTGTGTTTGATCTAGGGCGTCTGCAACCAGTGCCGCCTGTTCAATCTTGTGTAAGGTCAAAGATCCAGTTGCCGGGCTGGCAGTGGCAGTTCTACCGGCAAAGTAAGGTCGTCGACCGAGCATTTCTTCAAAGATAGGGAAAAGAAAGTTCCATGCTCCCATGTTGTAGGGTTCTTCTTGGCACCAAACGATACGTTTTGCCTTGGCATAAGGTGCAACGACTTCTTGAAACTTCGCTTTATCAAATGGATAAAACTGCTCGACTCGTATAATTGTGGATTTTGAATTCCGAATTCCCTCCCTGGCTTCAAGTAGGTCATAGTACACTTTACCCGAACACAAAATTAAGTTTTCTGTCTTTTTTGCGGGTGTTGGATCGGGTAAGAATTCTTCAAAACTTCCCTTGACCAAGTCTTTCACTTCCGAGATGCACAATTTATTTCGAAGTAGGCTCTTTGGTGCCATGATGACTAATGGTTTTGCATACTCTTTTTTCTTCTGACGGCGAAGAGCATGAAAATATTGTGCTGGGGTACTTAAATTTGCCACAACAATGTTGTCTTCTGCACAGCCCTGAAGAAATCGTTCCAGTCGGGCAGAACTGTGCTCAGGACCTTGGCCTTCGAAGCCATGTGGTAATAAAAGAACGATATCTGAAACCGCCCCCCATTTATCCTCCGCACTCATTATAAATTGATCAATAATGACCTGGGCTCCATTGACAAAATCTCCAAACTGAGCTTCCCAAATCGAGAGCATGCTTGGATAATCAAGCGAATAACCGTAGTCAAAAGCTAATACCGCCGCTTCCGATAAGAGGGAATTGTAGACACAAAATTGTCCCTGCCGGTCTTCCATATTCAATAAAGGAACATATCGCGTTCGGTCCTTACTGTCATACCAAACTGCATGACGATGACTAAAAGTACCCCGTTCACTATCCTGTCCAGAAAGTCGGATAGGAGTACCATCTAACATTAATGAACCGAAGGCCAACAGTTCAGCAAAACCCCAATCAATCCCTAATCCGGACTTGAAATTCTTTGCCTTCGCATCGACCTGCCTTTTGATTTTTGGATTTAG
The DNA here is from genome assembly GCA_905478775.1 of uncultured Opitutales bacterium. Classification (GTDB taxonomy): domain Bacteria; phylum Verrucomicrobiota; class Verrucomicrobiia; order Opitutales; family Seribacteraceae; genus Seribacter; species Seribacter sulfatis. Next base: position 17,117 of record CAJQKB010000044.1, read on the forward strand.
GTTAAAACCTTCCGGGCAAGTCGACAGTGCACGAACCACTTTTTCTAAGTCCTTCTTCTCGACCGCGGTTGAAACTGGTGTAAAGTCGTAGGGAATTTGCTTCACCGCAACGGACCCCTCAAAGGTGCTCGATTTCTTAACCGTTTTCACTTTTTCTAAAGAAGCGTCCAAATGACGACGTAAGCGTTTGTGAATTTCATCACACTCCTCTTGATTGAGATCCCCCGCACTTACCAGTTCCTTGGAAAATACATTAGAGATTCCCGGCATAGCCTTGATTTTTTTGTAAAGCAGGGGTTGTGTGAACGCGGGGTCATCGGCTTCATTATGACCATGCTTTCGATAACAATTCACATCGATCACCACATCCTCCCGGAATTTCTGGCGATACTCCAATGCGATTTCCGCGACCATAGCAACTGCAAGGGGATCATTTCCGTTCACATGAAAAATGGGTGCCTCAATCACTTTTGCCACGTCTGTGCAGTATAAACTGGAACGGGCCTCTGTCGGGTCTGTAGTAAAACCAATCTGATTATTCACCACCACATGAACTGTCCCGCCTGTGCGATATCCTGGTAGTTTGGAAAAATTAAATACCTCTGAAACAACTCCCTGTCCCGCCATGGCAGCATCGCCATGTATGAGAATGGGAAGGACGCGACTGCGATCCTTATCCCCGCGGAGACGCTGACGAGCACGCACTTTTCCTTCAACCACACCATTTACTGCTTCTAAGTGACTGGGATTGGGCGATAAATGAATGACAACCTGCTGACCGCTGGAAGTGGTCCGTACAGACTCATATCCTAAATGATATTTTACATCTCCGCTTCCATGTGCACCGTCTGGAACAAAATTTTCAGAGAATTCACGAAAAATAAATTCGTGAGATTTCCCCATCACATTGGCGAGCACATTTAATCGTCCACGATGGGCCATTCCCATTACAATTTCTTCGACTCCCTCATCAGGGCATTTTTGAAAAATTGAGTCCAAGGCAGTAATGAGGGTTTCACCGCCCTCCAAGGAAAAACGTTTTTGCCCGACATAACGGGTATGAAGAAAATTTTCAAATTCTTCGGCTTGAATTATTTTTCGAAGAATCCTAAGTTTTTCATCATGATTGAACGAAGGAACATTCATCTTAGGTTCGATCTTAGACTGTATCCAACGCCGTTTCTCAGTGGTCTGCAAATGAAGATATTCTACGCCTATATTGCCACAGTATGTCTTTTTTAATCGGTCTAAAATTTCACCAATCGACATTCGAACACCACCTAAATAATTACCAGTAAAATGAACTTCGTTCAAATCATTGGGGTCAAAGCCCAGTCTTTCCAAACTTAACCGGGGGTTTTCTTTAATCTCATCACTTAAGGGATCAAAAGTACCCTGTGTATGACCGATATCGCGGAAAGAATAAATGGCACCGTAGAGACGAGCATGTTTTTCTCCCACCTCTCTATCCGGAGATGCAATTGGACTAGGTGCGTCATCTCGGTCGGGGAGCCCGTCATGCTCGCTCCCCAAATGAAAGCCTTCAAAGAAATATTGCCACTCCGTAGATACTGACGAAGGAGAATCAAGCCAAAGGGCGTATTGACGGTCAATTTCGTCGACATTCCAACGGGAGGCAAAAGTAGGATTTTTAATCATAGTGAGCGCGGTAATTCGTACGCTTTAAATGAATTAAAAACAAGTAAAACCCGAAAAAAATATTCTGGGGAAATATTTTTATATAATTTTCAAATATTGGCCGAGAAATTAATGCTCGAAGAATCGGCAGTAATGGTAATTTCATCTCCATAATGGGCTTCTTCAATAAAGGGTGCAATTACCTCTAATACTGAAGGGTCCTGTTTGAATTCGGGCTTGGTGGAGGGATGAGGCCAGTAGACAAAAGATTCATAGATAATCGAACACCCATTCATTGAAAGAGAGCATTGATAAAACGAAAAATTTTCGGGAGGTAAATCAGTAGACCATTGAACGAGCGGAAAAAAATATCGAGGCCGTCCTAACTTGAAATCAGCATCCTGTAATGAAATATTCAAAGTACCTTTGAAAAAACAAGTTATATCAAAACCGTTTTGTTTAAAAAAGGGGGATTGCATTACCAAAGTACCCTGTGGAAAACGAACATCTCGATGTTGTCCCGAGGCAATTCTGTGACCTCGCGTAATAAGACCGACAGCAGAGGAGATCATTAGCTATCTGGCAAGGCACCCCATTTGCATTAGGGACAAAAGCATTTAAAAAAACGATTCCCAGTGCCTCCTGGTGCAATTCTGACCCGAATCGGGTGCATGCAACGGGGACAATGACCAGAATATGCGGTACCTTGTTGATTTTTGTAAATGCGGCCATAGGTTCCGCACTTCACAAAATGAATACCAAGGAACTCTTTTCCCTTTCCCCCAGGTGCGGGAGAAGAAAAAGTCTGATCGCTATTCATTCTTGAATCAAACCCTGTAAGCCCTGAACCAATCCATCCACCCGCTTAGTAATCAAGTTTGCCTGAACTGATAATCCATCTTGCCCATCAATTACCTCGGAAACCCATGTTTTTACACGTTCTTCCAGGAATTTCAGTTTTTTATGTGCACCTGGGTCAGCGGCGAGAGCTTTGAAGCTCGTTTGAAGATCCGTTTCCGCGGCATCTGCCTGTCCAAGCATTTCCTGAAGAGCCTGTAAGCAATTTTGAACCGTTTTTTCATTCACCTCGTCTTCATCATGCTGAAGAGGTTCAAGATAGTGAGGTGCTGCATGTTGCTTAATAACCGGAGCGCTTGGCCCCGCTTCCTTGAAAAGCTTGAATGCGGTGTCCTGAGCATTCTGACTGAATAAATTACGCTGATTAAACTCAAGACTAGAGAGCCAGTTTAATTCCTGCCTGAGCACCTTAAATTGCTTTCGTGAAGCTACCTCTTCCTCCCGCGAAACCGAACGAATCACATCGGCTTTCATGGTGGGTGCCAATGTGGTAATTTCTTCAAGAATTTCGACTGTTCTCTCCAGCACATTTTGCTGGGTTTGCAAAAAAGAAATTGCCGATTGAAGATACTCTTCAAGATTTTCCTTTGTCTTTAAAGGAATCTGATCATCTTTGATCGGTAATTTTTTTCTAGTTTTTTTAGAAAGACGCAGGCGCATAATGGTAATTATTGAACTAGAATAGTTTTGATATATAAAAAGAGATGAATCAAGCTGAAACCTTTATTCAATGCTTTGATCTGCTCGACCAAGAGAGCTTAAGCAGTAAGTCCCCCCTCCAATGAGCCTTTCTCCATCATAGAGTGCCAAGACTTGACCTGGAGTTAAAGCCCGTTGGGGTCGCTCAAAAATAATTTCCGCTTTCGTGGAATTGATTGGACGGTAGAGTAGGGGAACGGAAGCATCTCGATAACGGGGTTTTCCCAATAATTGAACCGGTTCGGTCGGATGGTTTTCCGTAAGGAAGGACAGGGATTCAATTTCATACTTACGCCCCCATAATGTAGGTTCATTTTCGTGATCAAAAGCAACAATTAGCTGATTTTCGCCTTCATTCTTTCCCGTGACTACAAAATTTTCATTATCTGTGTTGGATGGCACCCCAATCCCGCGTCTCTGACCTAAGGTATATCGGTGTAAACCTTTATGCCTACCAACAACTCGCCCCTCGGTCGTTACAATCTCACCAGGCTGGTCGTCGAGAAAATTAGATAAGAATTCTCCTATTTTTACTTTTCCAAGAAAGCAAATACCTTGACTGTCTTTTTTCTCTGCAACGGGAAGCTCATATTTCTTGGCAATTTCACGAACTTCTGGCTTTGTAATCTCCCCCAGAGGAAAGCGGGCTCTTTCAAGTTGATTCTGAGTAATGCGGGCAAGGAAATAAGACTGATCCTTATTTTTATCTATTCCCTCCCACAATTCTGCGGTGGAATTTGAATTTTTTACTCTTCTACAATAATGCCCCGTGGCAAGGGAAGAAAAACCATTTTCTTCCGCGTATTCTAGTAATGCTCCAAATTTCATCGCTCGATTACATAAAATATCAGGATTGGGAGTAATTCCATTTTCATAGCCTCGCACCATAGGTAAAACCACTTCATTTTGGTAAAAATCAATAAAGTTTACCACGGAAAATGGAATACCAATTAATTCCGCTACCAAACGCGCATCCTTTAGATCACGAGCGCCGGGGCAATCGCCGAGTAAATCATCCTCATGCTCCCAGGTTCGGACATAAACTCCCGAAATAGTGTAGCCCTGCTCTTTGAGCAATAAGGCAGAAACCGCACTATCAACCCCGCCCGATAGGGCGACAAGAATTGGTTTATCGGAAGAATCATTCATTTCGACAATAGGTACTAGTAAATTCTTTTAAAAGGAGCAAAATTTTTCGATTGGCTCGAGCGAAAGAGTAGATAAGACAATAAGGCTATGTATTCTCGAGGTGGGCATGTTTGCATGGAAACTATTAACAAAGGCTTAGTCTTTTTGGAAAAAGATTGGGACGGTGGGCGCTTACCCGAAGATTTGGTGGAAGAATCGGGGATGATTGGCTCCACATTCTCAATTATTGAGAGTGAAAAATCGGCACGATTGGGAGGTTATGTTAAGAGAGGAGGAGAGGTCCATTTTTTGGTTAATAAAAATGACTACGCCTCGCTGGAACTGAGTAAAGAAAGAATATTCCTCGCCACAGATTTTAATGGTTGGGCAGAAGCAATTGGAGAACCGCAATGGGAATTACTACCAAAAAATTCGGAAGAAAATATCATACAATTGTCAATCGATTGGAAAGTTGCTTTGAAACTAAAGACATTCTCCTTTAAATTCGTCACTGAAAGGAAAGTCTGGTTGGAACCAAATGACCCGATTTCAAGAAGTGAGATAAACGAGCTTGGATCGAGAAATTTTATTTTTAATCCTCAAAGAACGGGACAGGACATTCTGTGTTTTGAGCTAATGGAGGGCCCCCGAAAAGAAAACTTAGATCGATGGATAAACGTGGTTCCAAGTGGGAAATTTGGTTATGAGCAAACTTTGGAAGGTAGTTCATTTCGAGTTTTTGCTCCCCGAGCGGTTACAGTGGATTTACTTTTATATAAAGAGAAAGGAATGGAGCGGTATCCGATGACTCGGATGCATGATGGTTGTTGGGAAATTACTCTTTTGGATAATTGCGAAGGATTGCCCTACAAATACTCGGTCCACCAGGTTACAAGAAAGGGAGAGTCCGAGCTTTTCGAAAAAGAAGTTGTGGACCCCTATGCCCGTGCAATGGACGGAAGGAATGGGCCTGGTCTCGCGTTAACAGTTCAACCATCAGAAAAAAAACACTCCTTTCGCACACCCCAAAAACAAGACCTAATCATTCTCGAAACCCACATTCGAGATCTACTTACAAATGCTCCTATTCCTTTATCTGAAATGGAAAGAATGGAGTTTCGCGGGCTTTCGAAATGGCTCCAATCTGAAGATTGCTATCTTCGCAAGCTGGGGGTAAATGCTATCGAAATCCAACCCATTCATGAATTTGATGCCCGCACAAAGGAGGAGTACCATTGGGGGTATATGTCAGTTAATTTTTTTGCACCCTCGTCTGCCTATGCAAGTAATGCAAAAGATGGTTCTGCCGTACACGAATTTAAGAGTCTTGTCGACCGGTTCCATGAGGCAGAACTAGCCGTTATCATTGATGTGGTTTATAACCATGTCGGAGTTCCGTCCCACCTCTCCTTTCTGGATCGTGAACTTTATTTCTCAACGGATGAAAATGGAAACCTGAATAACCATAGTGGTTGTGGAAATGATATTAATGCAGAGTCTGGTGCGGTACGAAGACTAGTGATTGATAGTTTGGTCTCGATGATCAATGATTTTGATGTTGATGGATTTCGATTTGATCTTGGTGAACTCTTAGGAATCAATCTTCTGTCTGAAATTGAGGACGAGTTACTAAAAGTAAAGCCCGACATAATATTAATTGCCGAACCCTGGAGTTTTAGGGGTCGTTTGCCTGAAAAAATAAATCAGACGGGATATAGTTTATGGAGTGATAATTGTCGCGAAAAACTCCTTCACTTTGTCCGAGGGAATGGAAAGCAATGCGAAATTATTAATTTACTCAAGGGAAGGTTGGACGAGCAAAATACTCATCCGTGGCAATCCATTAATTACCTTGAGTCTCACGATGACCTTACCTTTATCGATCGACTTTGCTCCCCAGATGACTGGAAAAACGACCGACCTCCTGCTCCAGTAATCGCCCAGGCTAAACTAGCCATAGGATTACTGCTCCTCTCACCTGGGATACCGATGATTGCATCTGGACAGGACTACTTACGAAGTAAAAATGGCGTTCAAAACACCTATCAAAGAGGCGACTTAAATGCCCTCGATTACAACCTTTTTAGGGAAACTCAAGATTTCCATAATTGGACAAAAGAGCTCATTTCATTACGCAGTTCCAAAGAGGGTGAACTTTTCCGACCCTATCATTTTATTGCAGAAGATCGATATATCAGTGTAAAAGGCCCACATGATACAATAGCCCACATTATTTTTGCGGAAAATAATGTCAGTGTGTCCTATTGTTTGCTCCTCTTAGTAAACCCTAGTGAACAGGAAATTAATATTCCTTTACCTGCAATCTGTTACGGTAAAAAGGAAACTATTTTGCTAGGAGAAAGTGATTCAATACTTGGTACTATGCCACCTCTTTGCCTGCAGGTTTGGAAAATTATCGGATAATTGGGACGAGAAATAACGGTGACTCTTTTTTTAACCTTCATTTTGAAGTGGAAGCCGAACTCATTATACTTTCCGCGACACCATAGCGTAAGTTGTGAAATGAATGAGTAATGCTGGTTAATTGACAAAATTTCAAAAGTTCTAAGATAACTAGGATGGCAGAGGGAAAAACATCTGCACGATCCGCAGGCAGAAGGGGAAACTCCTGACAACGGGATGCCAAATCTAATCCATTCATTTTTCTTGAGATTACTTTAATTGAATCTTCAGTGAGTTTAGATTGTTTCTCAAAATCGAGTTGATTCGTAGAAGAAATCAGTTGTCTGAGAAATACGATTGACCCTCCTGAACCCACAAGGTGTGAACAGTCCTGAAGCAAAGCCGTACAACTATCTGCCAAAGTGGTAGAGACATAATTCTGTAATCTAATCCTATCCTCTTGAGCCGGTTTGTTCTCCAAATTACCGAGGAATTCCTCCGCAAGCACAACAGCTCCCAGAGGAAGACTCTTCACACTTTCACATGCCCCATTACGAATCCGCATAATTTCCAGACTCCCCCCACCTAAATCGATCGCACAAAATTGGGAAACCTCCTCAAGGGCGGGATCTGTTAATAATCCACTGGCGATAAAAAAAGCTTCTTCTGAACCACTCAAAATCTCTATATTTAAAGAAAATAGATGTTGCACTTCTTTAATTAACAGATCCGCATTTTCCATTCGGCGAAGTGCTTCTGTTGCAACAATACGGGTTTTAACTGGGGAGAATGGACTGGCAAATAATAGAAGTTGATCAATTACTTTGATCGTAGCTTCCATCAATACAACAGAAAGAACTGGGCGTTCTTGTGATAAAGCGGTACCCAAACGACAGGGGTAACTTTTTTCGGCGACCGACTCCAGTTTGCCGGCCTTATTTTTTGCCGCGATTAAAATTTTAGTGGTATTGGAACCGATATCTAAAACCGCAATATTCATCCGAGTAATATTTTGATTATAAGCTGTATCCGTCCGGGGCGATAACCAGTGTAAACTCTCCTTTGGAACTGCTCGTTTTCATTCTTTCCAAAACCTCCACTACAGTTCCTACATAAAAGGTTTCATGAATTTTTGTAAGTTCTCTCGATATGCAAATAAATCGTTCTGGACCGAAGGTTTCTTGAATCCCCAGTAAAGTCTTCTCAATTCGATACTTTGACTCATAAATAACGATAGAGCCTTCAAATTCCTTCCATTGCTCAAAAACCCTTTGGGCGGCGGCCGATTTTTTGGGTAAAAAACCAAGATAAAGAAATTGATGCGTAGGCAAGCCAGAGGCGGCCAAAGTAGTGATTGCCGCATTGGCTCCCGGTATAGGGCAAACTTCAATTTTCCGCCTTCTGCATTCTCGCACCAGCCGGAATCCAGGATCACTAATACCGGGATAACCGGCATCAGAAACAAGCGCAATCGATTGACCGGATTCAATTAATTCAACAAGTTCAAGCGATTTAACTTTTTCATTCTCCTCGCGGTAGGAGACAAGAGGTTTGTTTAAATCTAAAAAATTAAGCAGCCTTTTTGTAATACGAGTATCCTCACAAGCGATTTGATCCACCTGGGCTAACACTTCAGCGCCACGTGTGGAAAAATCCTTTAGATTACCAATGGGAGTTGCCACTAACCACAACCTACCGTGAGCATCGCTCACTTTCATGGAACTGAGATCGAGATTCTTGGCTTACCGGTTGAAACCACCACGGTCAAAACCACCCGGTAAACTATACTCCCAACTTGCGGGACGACCTTGAGGCATTTTGGAATCGTCAGGGGAAGCGGTAAAGCAACCTGATAAAAAGAGACTAATTCCAATAACTGAAATAATTGAGATGATTTTTTTCATTACGATAAATTAAAGAGTTTTCTTTTTAGTAGGAACAATTTGGATAATATCACCAGGACGCAATCGATTAGGTTCTCCAAAACGAGGTAGAATGTAGGCAAGTGCAAATCCTTTTTGGCTACTTTGTACTTTTATTCGAGCGGCTTCTTGTTTCCCTTTCCATAGAGTAAAGATTTCACCTGCTGCCATTCCACGATCGGTACCAATCGGTAACATGAGCATCCCTGAACGGCTGTCAATCCTGGCAATTGTAGATGTCACCCCAAAATCACTAATTTCTTTCATCTCAGTGATGCCTTCAACCGCACCATTCTGTAAAACGGGGGGGCCGTCCGATTCTGCAGTAAATGGATTGCTCGATAATTCTGAATCCCCGTCCACACTTTCTCCTCCAGTCTGCTTTGCCATCATTTCATCAATTCCTCTTTTGTAGCCTGAGGCATCCGCAAGTGTAATTTCTTTACCAAGGGCTTTAATTTTCTCCCCTTGCTCAACCTTCATAGCATCAATTTGAGCAATATGTGCTTTTTCGTTGTCCAATTTCTGCTGTTCTAAACCTGCAATGTTATTGTTGAGTACTCCAATCTGTTGGTCAGCAGCCTCCTTTTCTGACTTCCTGTCTGCTTTCTCAGCAGTTAAATCCGCCTCGACTTGGCCCAGTTTAACTTCAAACTCTCCAGATTTTCTTTCCCACTCTTCCTTTTGTTCTTTCATCTTATCAAAGAGGTTTTGCGATTCACGAAGTGCTTCATCTCGCTCAACGATCTTGGCTCTCATTTTTCCGATTTCAGAAAATTTTTCGTGCCTGTCTTTGTAAAACATTCCAAGCAAGGTTCGAAGACGATTTTCTCGAGACACACCCGGAATAATGGAACCATCTTCTTTTTGCACATCTTCTTTGGGGAAAAGTTTTTCATCGGAGAAAGGATCTTTTAAACTAGCAATTGAATCCGCTTTAACCGAAGGGTTTACCTTCCATTTCTTTGCTTCCGAGTCCCAAATAAAAGTACCCGCTCCAAATTCTTTTGAGTGTTCATCCAAGGCATCACGATAATCTGGGTTTCTCAAAATTCCATCTTCTGCAGTTCGCAAATTAGAAAGTGCATCGGCCAGTGGGTTTTCGTCATTCAAACCAACAGGTTGGTTATCGTCAAAAACTTCATTAAAAGCACTTCGTTTTGTCGAAATATCTTTCCATTGTGCCTCTTTTGCAGACTGTAAGATTGAGTAGCCATTTCTTACTTGTTTATCTAGGAAAACATTATTTTGCGTTTTTTTGGTCTCGGACAATATCCAAAGGTATGCGGCGAGACCAGCAACTGAAAGCAGACTTAATAAGCGAAAGAGTACGGCAAGGGCATTCATGGGCAAAATTGGTTAGTTATGTTTTCAAACATGTAAGGCAAATCAAAGGAATGCAAACTGATTAATTTCATGAATAGGCACGGACTTGATATACTTGTGCTCGATTTAAACCGTGAGTCTGGATTATTTCAATTTCAATCGCACGGGTTTTTACAGTTTCAAAAGAGTGGCGAGAAAATCCGAATTCATTATTAGTGACTTCCAACAGTTCTTCCCAATGACCAACATCATTCATGTAATATAGTTTATATTCTTTCACAATCGAGGGTACAATGGGACGTGCAAAAGATTGGGGTCGAGAGGGAAATAAAAATTCAAGAGTAGCATCCCAGATAATCTCGACTGAGGAGACATCCAGAGGTTCTTCCCAATGAAATTCGAGATACTCAGGAAAGCGAAAGTCAGTTTCTTCAGAGATCCATAAATTGGGTAAATGGTCTGGGCGTATTTTGTCATTTATCACATTTCCCACATCGTAAACATGCTGCTGAGGAAAAACTTCTAATGCAAGCGAACTGGAGAGGTGAGGGGAGTGAGGCAGACTCGGCAAATAGCGAGAGTATGGATTTAGAAAACCCGATTTACTTTCTTTAATAGACCGATGAAAAAGTAGCCCCACCGCGGTGTTTGATTGTTCGTAAAAAATAACTTTTTGATTGTTGGTGAATTCGATGAAATGCCACCCTTTTTTTGCAACAGGAGACTCCAATGCAATTTTCTCCCATCGTGCCCCGCCTTTTTTTATTTTTTGCGAACTGGAAACCAAACAACTTCCTGGCGTAGTACTTAAACTGGAGGAGCATTCAAGGAGACGGAATTCTACAGTACAGTCTTCACTGCTTTCTAAATACAAATAAATTTCATCAATCGAACTCGATGAAACGGGAAATTGAATCAATCCCTCGAGCGGGCAAGAATCGAGCTTCTCTGCGGTACTCTTTCCTACAAAACTGCCCAAGGTTGTGGAAGCGATGACCTTGGATTCGGGAATCAAGTTATCTGAATCTTCTATGGGCAAAAGACTACAGTTATGATTAACCCGCATTAATCTTTTTTGTAGTGCATGAACGTTACCAACTTTGGCAACCGTTCGAGGAAGTCTATTTTTAGAAATACAAAATGCAGCACATACTCCCACAGCCTCTCCCATCTGTGCTGAAGTAGGTGGATGTGAAAAACTTGCTGATGCGCGACTTGTTGCAGAAGAATGCTCTCCCGCGAAAAACAAGTTTTTGACCTTACTGGAATAAAGAGCACGTAATGGAATTTCAAAAGGTTGGGGGAGGGCGATCTTACCTCGAGGCGAGCATAAAAGAGAATCAGCTACATCAAGTGGAGCACGACCTAAAGCAACTGAATCATAAAAATGCTTCCCCGACTCCATGTCCTCAGGCGTAATGATATAATCTCCGGTTGCTCTAAAACCTTGAGAACTTAGGGTGAGCGGAGAAAAATCTTCCAAGAACCAATTTTGAGCTCGCTCAGCCATGGGAGAGCGATTTTTTAAATAATCCCATGCAGACCAGATTAAATCAGCAGAATTAACAGAGAGTTCGTTTTTTGCTTTGCCTAACCATTCCACATTATGGACTCCCTGGATTTGTTTATCTAAAGATTCGAGTAAATCAAGTTTCGCAGACTGATGGTTTTCCTCCCATTTTAAAGAAACCCAGGAGGGCAACTTAAAGGGAATCGGTTTCGCAGAGACTGTTAACTGCATACTGGCAGCAGCTCGAAATGTAACCGGAGTAGATGAGGCAGAAGATTTCTCGTATTCCCTTTTATCTAACCCTGTTTCTCCTGGAGCATTTGCCAATTGAGATAAAGTACCGTTTCCGGAACAGTCTATGAAGTAGGGTGCACGAAAAATGATACGGCCTCCACGCTGGCTAGATATGGCAATAATTGATTCGATTTTATCCCCTGCCGAATTTTTTTTCACCTCGAAAAGTTGGGTTTCTAAAAATAACTCGACTCTTTCCTGTTTCCTAATCCAACTAATCAATGCTCTTTCCTGACCACAATAATTACCTTCTTGGTTTTCCTGGTAAATAGTCGTTTTAATTTCATCTAAAATACCTGTCTCCCGTTGGTAAGCATAATTGGTCGTGCCTTCAAAATCATACGGAAATTGAATTTCTTTTCCTATTCTTCCACCAATACAAGACCTTGACTCGATCAAGCAAACAGTAGCACCCTCCCTGGACGCACTCACCGCAGCACAAATCCCTGCTAAACCGGAACCTATTACTACTAAATCACTTCTTTGCGATAATGTTTTCAAAATTTGTAATACAGCATTTCGTCATTTGTTTACGAGAATGCAAGAGTCGAATTCGTTAAGCAGATCTAATACCCGAAATTAAGCCTAGTTAATAGTTTGCAGCTAAAATGTTTGGTATTGTAAGGCACAGTTCATATTTGTAGTTTATTTGGAGTGTTTAAGCCCGCTTCATTTATTTGTTATCTCCCCACCATTTCTCTCGCCCAGAATGGTTTAAAACCGCTCGGATTTTATTGCGAGGCTTACGCTATCTGATATGAGAAATCTTTTTCCTAGATGGGTAAATACAATACCAGTAAAAGTTATTTTATCTTTGGGTATTATTGGAGGCACAGTAACCGCAGGCATTACTTACTATGCAACACCAAAATATACAAGAGTTGGGTATCAACCTACTCAACCGGTTTCTTACGACCACAGTTTTCATGCTGGTCAATTGGGTCTCGATTGTCGTTATTGCCATCACGGCGTTGATAAATCGTCACATGCCAACATCCCATCTGCTAATGTCTGTATGTCCTGCCATAAGAACATAAAAGCGGATTCCCCTTTACTCGCTCCAATTCGTGATTCTTATTTCGGAGAGGATGAAAATAAGGACGGCAAACTGTCCGAAGGGGAAGACCTAAATGATGATGGAATTTTAAACGAGGGACCCTCTGTACCATGGGTTCGAATACACAAGGCTCCAGATTATGTTTATTTCAATCATGCGATACATGTGAACCGCGGAGTGAGTTGCGTGGAATGTCATGGCAGAATTGACCAGATGGAAGTTGTCCATCACGACAAACCTCTCAGCATGGCATTTTGTTTAGAATGCCATCGAAACCCTGAGAAATCACTTCGCCCGATGAATGAAGTCACTAATCTAGCTTGGTCTATTGCATCGAAAGAGGAAGAAGATTCTCACATTACGCAATTTCACGCTGGACTGGATATCAAAAATAAATGGGGTGTTAATCCTCCCCTAAGCTGTACTGGATGCCACCGATGATTAAACAAGTGACCGAAGAAACCTTAGAGAACGGAAAGCGTTACTGGAAAAGTCTCGATGATCTAGCTTGCAAGCCAAGTTTTAAAAATTGGGTAGAAAGAGAATTCCCGGAAGGAGCTAGCATGCTCGAAGGCGTCCAAAGACGAGGATTCATGAAATTAATGGCCGCTTCGTTCGGTCTTGCAGGATTGGGTATGACAGGTTGTAGAAGACCAGAACATACTATATTGCCTTATGGTAAAAGTCCTGAGGAACTTATCCCCGGCGTACCCAATTACTACGCAACCTCAATGCCTAGTGCACAAGGTCACACACCATTAATTGTTGAAAGTCACGAAGGTCGTCCAACTAAAATCGAAGGAAACCCTAGTTACATCCCCAACGGTGGTGGTACTTCTATTTATGCACAAGCTAGCGTCTTAGATCTCTACGATCCCGACAGAAGCAAGTCTTCTCTTAAACGATCTAATGAAAATGAAGACTCTTGGGATGTCATTTCTTCGGATCAAGTCAAAGAAGATTTGGTTAACCTGATGAAAGAAGGTAAGGTCGCGATCCTTGCTGAAAAATCAAGTTCAACTGCAAGAAAAGCTCTTTCTGAGTTGTTAATTGAAAAGGGTGTTATTTGGACGGAACATGAAGCAATTGATCTCACTTCCCCCGAATACAAATTAGGTAATGCAATTGGAACAGATAGCGGTCTGCGATTGATTCCCAATTTGGGTAAGGCATCTCGTGTGTTATCATTGGATTGTGATTTCCTAGGAAACCGAGAACCATTTTCACTTGCGAATACCCGTGCGTTAATGAAAGGGAGGAAAGTTCTCTCTGCCAAGGACGCCAAAAAGATGAATCGTCTTTACAGCGTGGAGTCTGACCTGACGATTACGGGTGGAGTGGCAGATCACAGGTTACGCCTCGAATCTTCTCAGTTTATTGCATTTACTAACTTGCTTGCCGCAGAAATTTTCACAATCAGAAAAAGTGGATCTAAAGCCGAGATCACACGGCTTCAAGAAAGAGGTAATGTATTAAAAACCCATGCAAAATGGATCAGGGAGTGTGCGGTTGATCTATGTTCCAAGCACAAATCAAGTGTTATTTTACCCGGCGGTCATTTACCCGCAGAAGTTCATTTACTTTGTTATGCTATCAACCAAGCACTAGGTTGTATCGGGCGAACGGTGCAATATCAGGTTACTGATAAACCAGCCTCAAACTTGTTGTCGCTACAGCAAGCAATTGGTAAAGATAATGTAAAAACACTTATATTTTTAGGTGGCAACCCTGTTCACAATGCAAGCTCATTGGACTGGGGAAATTTATCAGATAAGATTTCAAATAAAATCCACCTCGGTGATTCGGTTAATGAAACTACTTCTATTTGCGATTATCACATTGGTCAGTCCCATTATTTAGAATCTTGGGATGAAGGAGAGACATGGGATGGAACCGGAATTGTTCCTGTTCAACCCTTGCTTGCTCCCCTTTTTGAAACGATGGCAGATTTGGAGTTACTCCAATTGTTGTTAGGTTCTTCTCAAAATACCCATGACTTTGTAAAATCTCTCCAAGAAAAACGCTCTTCTACTGATTCTTATGAAGATTTCTTAAGACTAGGTGTTGAAAAACAAATTCCAACTTACTATTCGAAGGAAATTCCGCTTTCAGAATTAAGTAAATATAAAGAACAGATACCAAAACCCCCCACTTTAGATAATCTAGAAGTCTTACTGATCCCAGATTTTCATGCATGGGACGGTCGTTACGCAAACAATGGTTGGATGCAGGAATGTCCTGACCCTATTTCCAAATTGACTTGGGATAATGCACTTTTAATAAGCCCAGCATTAGCCAAGACCCTTGAGGAAAAATATCCGTCCTTAGGTCTTATTCCCGAACCGACGATGCTAAACAAGAATGGTGAAATTGCACCGGATGCGGCTAACTTCGATCATGGTAAACAAAAAGCACCTATTGTTACACTCTCAATAAGTGAAAATCAAACCATTGAAGGCCCTCTTTATGTTCAACCTGGTTTAGCTGATTGTAGTATTATTGCAACTCTTGGACTTGGTAGGACAGAAGTTGGTCGAGTAGGCAATGGGACTGGATATAATGCCTATCCTCTACTCGGTAATAATTTCGACCGAATCGTATCCAATGTTTCCATTGAACCTACAGGTGAATTTGAAACACTCGCAAATGTGCAAGAACATTGGTCCATGGAAGGAAGAGCAATTGTACGAGAGGGGAACGCAGAGGAGTATATTTCAGACGAAGCATTTGCCTCTCACATGGGAGCTGAATCCCATTCACCAAAAATTTGGGGAAAAGACCAAGAGGCTGATCTTAAATTTAAAGCTCAAACTACTCCTCGGGGAAATTCTTCTTATGAACACCCGGATCATAATTACGAGAAATCTGAAACCCCCGGTTTACACCAGTGGGGTATGGCAATCGATTTAAATCAATGCACAGGTTGTAGTGCCTGCGTCGTTGCATGCCAGAGTGAAAATAACATTCCAATTGTAGGAAAAGACCAAGTTTTGAGAGGTCGAGAAATGCATTGGATCAGGTTGGATCGATATTTTAGTTCAACAGCACGAGATGGGGCAGAATTACCGTCCGATGTTCAAGTTTCATTCCAAGGTGTTGCCTGCATGCATTGTGAAACCGCACCATGCGAAACAGTATGCCCCGTAAATGCAACTGTGCATGATGAAGAAGGTCTTAATGCAATGGCTTACAACCGATGCGTCGGTACCCGCTATTGTGCGAATAATTGTCCTTACAAGGTGAGAAGGTTTAACTTCTTCGATTGGAATAAACGCCAAACCGATGAACTGTATAAAGGACCTTTGGGTAAGAAAAATGACCCACTTCCAGATATGGGCAAAAATCCAGATGTCACCGTCCGTATGCGCGGAGTCATGGAAAAGTGTACCTATTGTGTGCAAAGAATTCAGGAATCCAAAATCCAAGTTAAAGTAAAAGCACAAAGAAATGCTTTGCTGAGCACGGGTAAAGATGGGGCAGATATTGAACTGAGCAATGAAGATATTAAAGTTCCTGATGGAACCATCAAAACTGCCTGTCAACAGGTTTGCCCGTCTGACAGTATATCATTTGGTGATTTATCAGATCCTGAAAGTGAAGTTAGTAAACTCAAGAATAACCCTCGCGATTATTCTGTGCTTGGATACCTAAACACTCGTCCAAGAACTACTTTCTTAGCGAAAGTCCGTAACCCGAACCACAGCATGCCAGATTTTGCATCTTCTCCACATGCCGCTCGGGAATACCATGACAAAGCACATCCAACCCACCACGAAGAGGGTGATCATGATAACCATGCCAAAGAAGGAGAAAAGCATTAATGTCTTCTAAGGTAACAGATCAGGCGGATGTAATTTCACCCGAATTGATGAAAAAAGTGAACCCTGCAAAGTGGGAAGAGGTTCCACTTGTGCTCAATAAAAGAAATTTTCATTGGGTAACAGAGAAAATTTGTGGAATTGTCGAACAGAAGACACCTACCTGGTGGTGGTGGTGTTTTATTACTGCAATGGGCATTGCAAGTTTCACCGGATTGGGACTCGTTTATTTAGTCTCAACAGGCGTAGGTGTTTGGGGAAATAGCAATCCTGTTAATTGGGGTTGGGCAATTGTGAATTTTGTATTTTGGATTGGTATTGGACATGCCGGCACCCTGATTTCTGCTATATTATGCCTTCTTAAGCAAAAATGGAGAACATCCATTAATCGTGCATCAGAGGCAATGACTGTATTTGCAGTAATGTGTGCCGGTATTTTCCCACTGTTTCATGTGGGGCGTGTTTGGTTTGCGTGGTGGTTATTCCCTCTTCCCAACGCGAATGCTATTTGGCCACAGTTTCGAAGTCCCTTAGAATGGGATGTTTTCGCAGTATCCACTTACTTTACAGTTTCCATATTGTTTTGGTACATGGGCATGATACCGGACTTAGCGGTTCTGAGAGATCGTGCTAAAGAAACTTGGCGGAAGTATTTTTACGGTGTACTTGCTATGGGTTGGCGAAATGCGAACAACCATTGGCGCAATTTTGAAATGGCCTATCTACTTTTGGCTGGACTTTCAACCCCTTTAGTACTTTCCGTCCATACAATCGTTTCTTTTGATTTCGCCGTTGCAAATCTTCCCGGGTGGCATACTACGATTTTCCCACCTTATTTTGTGGCAGGGGCTATATTTTCTGGATTTGGAATGGTTCTTACTCTATTACTGCCATTACGAGCAATTTTCCGACTTCATGACCTCATTACCGAGAAGCATATTGATAATATGTGTAAGATCATATTGGCGACTGGAAGCATGGTGGGCTATGCCTACTCGATGGAATTCTTTATTGCTTGGTATGGTGCTAATTCATACGAAGGGTTTGCATTTATCAATCGTGCATTCGGGAATTACTGGTGGGCTTATTGGATAATGGTATCCTGTAATGTAATCTGTCCGCAATTATTTTGGTTCAAATCAATCAAGAATAATATTCCGCTTGTCTGGATCATATCTATTTTTGTTAATGTGGGAATGTGGTTTGAGCGTTTTGTAATCGCAAATACTACTCTTTCTCGGGATTTTCTCCCATCTAGTTGGGGGTATTATTCTCCAACTGTTGTCGACATCTTTACCTTCTTTGGTACATTCGGTTTCTTTTCTATTCTGTTTTTGCTATTTTTGAGATTTTTACCACTAATGCCAATGGCAGAAGTTAAATCAGTTATGCCCGCAGCAGACCCTCATGGAGGGAAACATTAGAATCTAAAATGAGTAAGCTAATGGACATTAAATACGGCGTTGCTGCTACTTTTAATTCTGCAAAAGACATATACGATGCTGCCGGCAAAGTACGTGAAGAAGGCTTCAAGAATTGGGAATGCTATACCCCCATTCCGGTTCATGGTTTAGATGCACAAATGGGTGTGGGGCGTTCAAAAGTTCCCTGCTTTACTCTTGCAGGTGGAATTACAGGTTTTTTTACCGGGACTTTACTTGTGTGGTTCATGAATTACTACGATTATCCTCTGATTGTTGGTGGTAAACCATACTTCAGTATGATCTATCCATTCCCTGTGTTTTATGAACTCACTATTTTGTTTGCTGCATTTGGTACACTTTTTGGAATGTTTTTCTTAAATCGATTACCACAACACAATCATCCTATTTTTGAACATCCATCTTTCGGAAGAACTGGAGATGATAAATATATGATTGTTATCGAAATTGAAGACCCTAAATTTGATGATGAAGAAACTCCTGAATTTTTGAAGACTGTGGGTGGTAAATCGATCACTATGATTCGTGAATCAATTGAGTAAAAAATGAGATATTTTATACCAGTATTTATCATCATTGCTGCAAGCATCGTGTCCATTATGGGATTCCGGGGCGACTTGACAGAAAATACTCCAATCGAAGTATTTCCTGACATGGACAGGCAAGCTAAATACAAGTCACAAACCAAAAATCCTTTTTTTGGGGACAATCGGGCGGATCGTTTACCTGTTATTGGTACTGCCATTCGTGGTAACTTAATTACTCAAAACAATGTTTTTTCTGCTACACCTAAGTTTCTCAGTGATTCGATCAAAACTGGTAAGGACTCAAATGGGAAATGGCTCAGTAAAATACCGAATGAATTAGGTATTAATATCGATTTGATGCGTTTGGGAAGAGAGAAATATGATATTCACTGTTCTGTTTGCCACGGCGATTATGGAGATGGAAAAGGAGTCACCTCTTATTTTGGGTTAGCACCGCGTAACCTGTCAGATTCATCTCAATCCGGATCTTACTTAGAATCAGCAGCACCATGGTCGGACGGACAAATCTACAATGCAATTGCAATGGGTTCTGCTTCCGGGATAATGCTTGGACTGAAAGACAAACTCACTCCTCGTGAGCGATGGGCAATTGTACTATACTTACGAGCACTACAAAGCTATGTGAGCGATGCTACCAATGGAATTGATAAGAAATCATGAGTGAGGTTGCCAAAAAAGATACTGATTTAAAATTACTTGCCGGTGCTGTTCTTGGATTAGCAATTGGTTTAGTTGGATTATTCTTGGGACTTTCAAGCGGTGATAAAGCACCCTTCCTTGGATGGTTATGGGGTTGCTCGTTTTGGCTAAGCATTGCAATTGGGATGTTAATGTTAGTCATGATTTTCAGAGTTTTTAATTCGAGATGGACACCAGTGGTAAGGAGACAATTGGAGCATGGACTTGCGGCTTTTCCGTGGTTAGGTCTTTGCTTTGCTCCTCTATTACTTGTGGCTTTATTTGGGGGAGATAACGCTGGCATTTTATGGTCTTGGATCAACCCAGATAGTCCAACAGTTGATGGTATAACTGTTGCAACAGATGTTCTCCATCAAAAGAAAGCGGGCTATTTGAACCTTTATTTTTTTAGTTTGCGGATCATTTTATACTTCGCAGTTTTTTGCGGTCTTAGCCATTGGATGAGAAAAGTTTCATTTACACAAGACCAGGATGGTGACCCAAAATGGTCACATCTCGGTATGAAAGTCTCAGCGATAGGTATTCCCGCTACGGCATTGGCTCTCACCTTTGGTGCTTTTGACATGTTCATGAGTTTAGAATATCAATGGTTCTCCACAATGTATGGAGTTTGGTTTTTTTCATCGGGAATGAGAGCTGCACTCGCAATCACCATCTTGGGATGCCTTTTCCTTCTCAAAAAGGGTACCCTTACCGGTATTTACAAACAGGCCCATCAATATGATCTAGCCTGTCTTTCCTTAGCATTTACCGTTTTTTGGGCATATATTAGCTTTTCTCAATATTTCTTGATCTACAGTGCGAACATTCCAGAAGAAACATTTTGGTATAATATTAGAGAAATTAACCCCAATACAGGAGAAACTTCAGCTTGGTTTTGGGTAAGCATGGGATTAATTTTTGGACACTTTTTCTTTCCTTTTCTCTACTTACTTTTCTACAAGAATAAAATCAACGGGGGTCGAATTGCTTTTATTGCACTTTGGATATTAGCTTTTCATCTGCTTGACCTGTACTGGAACATTATTCCGGGGCGTGAGATTGTTCCTGGTGCATATGTCGGATACGAAGCCCGTCCTGTACTTGGATTCCATTTATTTTGGGGGATTTCCACCCTAATAGGGGTTGGATGTTTATGTGTGCGTGCCGTACGACAAAGCTTCAATTCAAACGTTGCTGAGTTAATTCCCGTGAGAGACCCAAGAATTTTAGACTCTTTAAACCATCATGAGTGATCCTAAATTACAGCGTGCAGATGGATGTAGTGTGTTTTTCTCACTTATCATTGGTATCATTTTGGTATCAGCTTATTTTTTATTTCAAGTGTATTTTGATGAGGAAAATAATGTTGAATCCCAAAGTATGATTTCGGACCAAAGAAGTAAAAAAATCATGGAGTTCAAAAATGATTCTAATATTTTTGAATCAAAAATTATTAATTTCCATAACGAAAAAAATTCTAGCCTCGAATCAGTAATGAAAAAAATTACTGAATCTTACCGTCCCAAACCAAATAAAGACCAATAATCCAAAAGTGAAACTTACTGACGAACAAGTGATAGACAAGTCCGCAAAATGGGTGGTTTCTTTCTTTATTGCCTCTGCCGGTTTGTGGTTACTTGCCGCCGCACTCCTCGCTTACATTGCCGCTGCTAAATTAACAGATCCTTTTTTTCTTTCATCTTTCGAATACTTCACTTACGGAAAAGTGAAAATAGCTCAAGCAAATGCCTTTGTTTATGGTTGGGGTGGAAATTCAATTTTTGCAATAAGCATATGGATTATTGCTAGATTATCCCAAGCTGAGGTTAGAGGACGAGTATTGCTTATTACATCAGGAGTATTATGGAATCTCGGAATAACATTTGGCCTCCTTGGTATTTTGGATGGACACATGAATTCTCATGAAATGCTTGAAATGCCTAATGAGGTTTGGCCACTACTTTTTATCTCATACGCAATCATTACTTGCTTGATTATTGTGGTCCACCGCTCTCGTAAATACCCAGACACGATTGCACCCCAGTGGTTCATACTTGCTGCCATCTTGTGGTTCCCTGCACTTTTCTTAATCGCTTGGAATGGTCTTGAAATTAATCCTTCACCAGGAACGGTTCAGAGTGTTCTTTCAATGTGGTTTGGACAAAATTTAATTTGGCTTTGGCTCACGCCTTTTGCTCTCGGTGTAGCTTATTACATAATTCCTTCGATTATTGGTAAGCCAATCGATAAGTATTATTTAGCAATTTTTGGGTTTTGGTGTATAGCAACTCTTGCCCCTTGGTCTGTCGTGCATCATTTAGAGGGTGGTCCTGTACCAATGTGGATACCTGCTATTGGGACAGTTATGAGCATTGCAATGATTTTCCCCATAGCAGTTGCCTCAACAAATTTTCATGCCACTGCATTTAAAGATATAGATAAAGTATGGAGTAGTTTACCCCTTAGATTTGTTATTTTCGGTACTCTCTCATATACAATATCAAGCTACATTGGGGTTATCTTTTCGCTTCCTTCAGTAGCCAAATTGACTCAATTTTCTATCATTAATGAGTTTCATTTCAATCAACGCGTTTATGGATTTTTCAGTATGATTGTTTTTGGTGCGGTGTACCACATGCTTCCCAAAATTACAGGAAAAGAAATTACCAAATCTGCAAAATCATTCCATTTTTGGACTTCAGCCTTGGGTGTCATGATGCTGTTACTGGCTTATCTAATTGGTGGTTTAACTCATGGTGTTTTGGCCCAACAACCTGCTCTTGACTGGACAAACTCTGTTATTGCTTCAATTCAACCCTATTTTCTAATCACCGAAATTTCATTTATCATACTAGGCTTTTCACAATTGGTGTTTGTAATCAATATTTGGAAGGTTCTTGTTCCTAACCCTTTTGAAAATACGGGAAGAAGTAAAAAGTTTGTATCTAAGGCTTCTACAGTATGAATAATATTTTTAAATTTTCATTTGGAATTTTCACCACACTCGCAGTTGCTTGGCTTGCCTTTGTAGTAGGTGCTCGCAAGCAATTTGGAGATTTGTCTCCGACTTCTTCTGTTTTAAACGAGGATGGAAATATACCAGAGGATTCTGATTTATATCCTGTTGCGTTTTCTGGTGTTGCTCAACAAGGTGCCGTCGAATATCTATCTCTTGGTTGTGCCACATGCCATACTCAACAAGTCCGATTAGTTGAAGCTGGTTTTGATGTGGAAAGAGGATGGGGAAAAAGACCTTCGGTCGCGAGAGATTATATTTTGCAGAATGAAGTAAACATAGGAAATACTAGAGTAGGTCCTGATTTAGCGAACCTAGGAATGAGAGAATATTCGGATGAATGGTTGCACCAACACCTTTTCGAACCACAATCTTTAAACGAAAAATCAATTTGTCCGCCGAGCCCATTTCTCTATGACATTAAGGACTCTAATGTATCTGGCTCTATACAAATTATCTCAGAAGATAACAGAACAAGACTCGTAAAACCACGAATTAAAGCAAATCGTATTGTAGCTTACCTTCAAGAACTTCGTCAAGATTATGAATTGCCTGAGATGAGTTTCGTGGAGGAGGAGGAATCGGATGCATCGGAACTTGTTGTAGTCCCAACGACCTCAACTCAATTACCGACCTGGTTAGCGGACCAAATTTCATCCGGAAAAGAAATTTACACAAAAGTCGGTCCAGGCGGGGGAGGGTGTGTATCCTGCCATCAACCCACTGGTTTAGGTCTACCAGGTGCATTCCCTCCACTTGCAGATTCTGACTGGGTGCTCGGTGATAAGGAAAGAATAATTAAAATTAGCATGCATGGTTTAATGGGAGAAATTGAAGTTAATGGTGATAAATACAATGGTGTTATGATAGCCCCGGGAGTACCACCAGGTTCTTTAACAGACCAGCAAATTGCTGATGTACTGACATACATTAGAAATGATTGGGGTAATTCTGCATCTGCTGTAAGCCCAGAGGAAGTAGCTAATGTAAGGGACTTCGTCAAAGATCGGGGACAAATGCAAATGTGGACTGCTGCAGAACTAAATTCCGATAAATGAGTAATAAGACAAAAAAAAGCTTAGAAGATAGTAATGTAATGAATGATGATGATATGGTTGAAGTTCATTCGGAACTTAATCGTGAAAAACATCCCCCCACTCAGGGTTTCCTTATCGCACCCCTTATTTTCGTATTTATGTTTGGGTGCTTGATCTTTGTTTGTTCGATACAATTAGCACATTCAACAAATGGTTTTCAAATTCACCCTCCACAAGAAATTGTAGAATTATCGGATGAAGAAAAGGAAACTCAGAGATTAGAAAGAAAATATGACTCCGGTAAAAAGATTTTTGCTCTTCGATGTGCTTCTTGTCACCAAGCAAATGGTCTTGGTATTCCAAATCAATATCCTCCATTAGCAGATTCAGAATGGGTTTCTGCAAATCCGGCTTTAATCACTAAGATCATTTTAAAGGGATTAAAAGGAGAAATTACTGTTAAAGGTGAAAAATACGGTACATCTTCTGCAGTCAATATGGCAGCGGTTCCTATTGACGACAGAGAAATTGCTAATGTGGTAACTTATGTTAGGCAGGCTTGGGGAAATGACTTTGGGGAAATGACAACGGATGAAGTCGCTACGATCAGATCAGACACCGTTGATCAAAAAGATCAATGGATTGGCGAAGCTCTTCAGTCCATTTATCTGACAAGTTCCTCCAAAAATTAGAACTAAATTTTATAAGATTCAAATTCATTCTGATTGAGTATTAGTAACTTTAGGTTTAACCTGCAAAATTGAGTTCTTTTACTAGTATAACACGTTTTATTCTCTTCCTTGTGTTGATTTCCTATTCCTTGGCAGTCTATGGAGATAGAAAAAAATTATTTCACTCGGAGGAAGATATCGAAACCTACTTTCCTGTTTTAAAAGTAATTTTTCAGAGTTTGGATGACAATGCACCCTTGATTAGTGAATCTAAACAACTGGGCAAGGTAGCGAATTCAAATAAAATGGTTGCTGAATCAGCAAAAGGTTTATCAGTTAACTTGAATGTAAGTGGATATTCAATCCATGAAAATCGACCGGGACAAGCTTATGATCAAAGCTATCGAACAGTTGGTTCAATTTATGTTAAAAAACCAGTTTATCATTGGGGAGGATTGAAGGCAAAGAGTCGAATCGCAGAACTGTCAGCCGAATATGGTGTTAAGAAAACTAACGCGATAAAATCTAATTTAATTTCGCAGATAAAATCAGAGTTTATGGAACTTGTGCTTTTGAATTTTCAATTAAAACTTGCTAAAGATGCACTCTCCCTAAGCGAACAGAATGAAGAAGACTTAATCAAAAGAAAAGAATTAGGCTTCGCTACCGAATTAATGGTCAGTCAAGCAACAATAGAAAAGCTAGAACAATCTATTAAAATTGCCGAATTTAATCGTCTTTTAATATCCAAAAAAGCGTACTTCAAACATGATACAGGCTACTACAATGAAATAGTAATTGATATCCCGGAGAAATTTGAAAGCTTCTACAATAAACATGAGTTTGGGAAAAGAATTCCACAACTGGTTGGTTCTATTTCATCTGAAAATCTTGAAGAACTTAAAAGTCAAATAAGCATAGAAAAAGAAAATGTTAAAATAGCAGATTCGAATCTCAAACCAAAAGTTAACTTAGTCGGTGGATTCTATCAGGATCAGATTGATCTGCCAAACAAAGCAGATTCCGTAAGACGAAATAACTTACTTATAGGTGTTGAGGCTAACTGGGCACTTTGGGATTCTTCCTACACTAAGGGAATGAAATCACTGGCATTAGCAAAAAAACGCCAGTTTGAAATCCAACTTGAAAGTAATACTAAAAGACTTCGGTTGGAAATGAATAGTCTGCAAGCACAAATGTTTAACCTGGCAAAACAAATTGATATTGCCAGGCAACTTGTTTCAACTGCAAACAACCGGTTTGAAAAAAGCCAACTTGAATTTGATATTAATCAAATAACATATGTCAGCTATTTTTCCTCAAAACTTGATCTTTCCAAAGCTAGGTTAAGTCTAATACAAACAGTCTTTTCCTATTTTCAGGTAAAAGAAAAATACGAATTCCATCTACAATATCCGAAATGATTAAAATAAAATCGATAGTCATTATAGGTTTATTGTTAGGAATCGCAGGTTTTAGTTTTTTTATCGTGTCTAAGGGGGAGAGATTGCTCTGTGCTAAAGTAATTAAAGGAACGATGAAAGATTCAGTTACTGGAAATATTCAAATTCTGGCAGAGCAGACTTTTCAATTAAAATCTCATGCCCAAGGTGTAGTGCAATTCGTTGCCATAAAGCCCCTAAGCAAAGCGATTCCGGTTGTTAAAGGACAGATTCTTGTTCAATTGGACATAAGTGATTTAAATCGTAGCCTTAAAAAAGCTTTAATGGAAAAAAATCATTTCGAGCAGAGAATTAATGAAGGTTCCATATTCGCAAATACCTTAGAAATTGAGAAAGAGGAACTGAATGCATCAACCGCACTTTTTAATGCAGAAAAAATAACCTTAGCTGAACTAAAAAGGAAAAAGAATATTGTAACTCGTTTAGAAATTGAAGTTGAACAAGAAAAAATTTCAGATAGCGAGAAACTAATTAATCATTCAATTAGAATCGAAGATTTAAAAGCTCAAATTAAAAAGATGACCATTAGAAGTCCTATCGATGGTCAATTGATAAATTCTAATGTGTCAGGAGGGGAGTTAATTTCTTTTGGCTATAATTTGGGAACCATAATCTCAAATGAACGGCTAATCGAAGCATCGTTAGATGAGGATGATTTTGTGGGAATTAAAGAGGGTTTAACTGCTGCAGTATCTCTGTTTTCAAGGGGTAATCAAATCATAGAGGCAAAGGTTTCCAGACTTTCCCCGACAGTAAATGCTTCCACAGGAAGAAGACTTCTCTATCTTGAGCCTCTGCAATCAACTCAAATGGTTCAACCGGGTATGTCTGGAAGAGTTGAAATAATAAAAAGTAAAAAAGAAGATCGTTTACTTCTTCCCAGTAAGTCCTTGATCGGTAATTCTGTTTTTGTGGTAAGGGAAGGAAAAGCGTTTATAAGATCGGTAAAGATTGGTGCTAGAAACTTAAAAAGTATAGAGATTTTGGAAGGACTAAAAGTCGGTGATATTGTAGTATATGAGACACCGCATATTTTAAACGACGGGCAAAAGGTAAAGCCAATTCTAACCAATCATATCCATTAAAGATTTGTGAGCCCATCTCTTCAATTAGCATTGCGTTATGTTTTTTCGCGCAAGCGAACGATGATGATGAGTTTACTTGGGATAGTATTTGGAATTGCTTTTTTTATTGTTAGTCAGGCACAAACCTCCGGCTTTCAAAAGGTTTTTATTGATACAATCTTAGGTACTAGTGGGGCGATTCGCATTTCGGATAGATTTCAGGATAATGAGACGACCATCAATAAAGTATCAACTGATGGTAAAACCCATTTTATTTTCAAAAACAGGGAGAATTCTCGATTTATTGATGGCATCGACCATCCTGCAGAAATAATCGAGTCCCTTTCGAATTTCCCTTCAGTTATTGGTATCTCTGAAATCCTCGAAACTATTGGGAGACTAAATTCTCACTCTCGTGGTCAATCAGTTCAAGTGCATGGATTAAGAATTCAAGATCACATTAAAGTCTCAAATATTGAAAATCAATTGATTCAAGGATCGATTGAAAATTTTGAGAAAGATCGCATGGGTATTTTGATAGGCTATCGGATCGCGCAAAGGCTTAATATTAAATTAGGTGAACGGGTCAACTTAGTTGGAACCAAGAAAAACTTTCAATTACGGGTTTCTGGAATATTTGAAACTGGTGCGAGCGAGATTGATAAAAAACGTATCTATATTGATCTTTCAACGGCAAGATCTTTAATTGGAAAGAGATTTGGAGGCTCTATACTTCAACTAGCGTTATCAAATGTAAATAATGCACCGGATGTTGCTAAACAAATTCAAGAATCAATTGGACATAGAACTGTTAGCTGGCAAGAAAGAGAAAAGGTTTGGTTGGATGTATTTAAAGCCTTGCGAATTTCATCAGCGATAACTGTTTCCTGTATCCTCTTACTATCTGGATTAGGCATGTTTAATGTGTTTGCGATTATGGTAATAGAGAAGACCCGAGATATTGCAATTCTCAGGTCGATTGGGTTTTCTCCCAGAGATGTATCTTCTGTATTTCTCTGGCAAGGCACCATTGTGCTGATTGCAGGAATCATATTAGGAGTTATTGCAGGCGCGATCGCAACTTACATAATTTCACAGATTCCGTTAAGTGTACGAGGAATTTTTTCCACTGACAAATTTGCGGTAAATTGGGATATTTCACATTACTTGACTGCCGTTTTTATAGCCGCGCTATGTGTGAGCGTTGCCAGTTGGATTCCTGCACGTAGGGCATCAAGAATTGAACCGGCAAAAATTATTAGGGAAAGCATATAGTGGATATTCCCTTATTACAAGTTCACGACCTGAGCCATTCATTTTTGGAAGGAGATGAAAGAGTAAATGCTCTAAGAGGTGTTTCCTTTGAAGCAATTGCAGGAGAGTTAACATCAATTGTAGGACCCTCTGGATGTGGCAAAAGCACACTTCTTTATTTACTAGGTTTACTCGATCAACCTGACTCTGGAGAAATAATAATAGATGGTAAAGAGATTTCCAAGTCGAATGAAGAACAGCGAACGATGCTAAGGAACCAATCCATTGGTTTTGTTTTTCAATTTCATTTTTTAATAAAAGAATTAACAGCAGTTGAAAATGTGTCTCTTCCAGCTCAAAAAAAAGGGTTGTCTAAAAAAATTGCCTTAGAAAAAGCAAGTGACGTACTTTGTAAACTCGGTTTAGAAAGCAAAAGGGAGCGTTTTGCTAACAAGCTATCTGGTGGAGAACAACAACGGGTGGCAATTGCCCGGGCATTAGTTAATTCTCCCGCATTGTTACTTGCTGATGAACCCACAGGCAATTTAGATTCTGCAAATTCTGAAAATGTTTTCGAACTGTTACAAAACCTAGCAAGGGAACAGAACATCGCTGTATTAATGGTTACACATAATGAAGAGATCGCCAATCGATGTGACAAAATTATTTCGATCCGGGATGGTCTTATTATTAATTGATCCCACGAGCCTTGCTTATCACTTCATAAGCTTGATTAATTTTTGTTAATTGATCATTAGCAAAGTTTAAAAACTCTTGCGGTAAGTTTTTGCTCTTTAACTTATCTGGGTGAAAGTCTCCGGCTTTAGCACGATACGCTTTCTTGAGCTCCCTCTCACTACACTCCTGCTTTAAGCCCAATGCGTTGTAGGCACCTTCTAGGGATAAACTGTCAACTGAAGGATCCTGCCGGGGTGGAGCATACCCACCGCGTATCCATGAACGAACTGTTCCCGGTTTAAGTTTAAGGCGTTCTTCTCCGTATAGTAGAAAGCGAACTTGTAATTCGTTAAGTTTATTTCCATTGGAACGAATAATTTCAAAAAGACCCCCAAGAAAAGACTGTCCAACGATCGGATCATATCCGATCAGGCGACCCGCCTCTTTGAGATCTTCATCGACTGAGCGTCGACTGGTCTTCGCTTTTCGAAATACATTTTTGGCAAATTCCGCGGTTTTCTCATCAAGCCCCATTCTTTGTATTAATGATTCAGTAACTTCAATTTCATTTGCGGAAATACCTCCGTCGGCCTTCGCTACTTTAGCAGCACAGGAAAAAAAATAAGCGAGATAAAGTATACGAGCCTTACGCTCATCCTGAGGAGTTGGATCATCCTCATCATAAAGATGTCCCAGGGCAGCACCGGCAATCAAACCGATCGGCCCCCCAAGCATTCCTACACCGGTCCCAATAAGTTTCCCCCACCAATTCATCACGAGTACTGTTTCCTCCTCTTTTGCTTAGGAATGAGAAAGGGATTAGTAATCTTGGAACCGCAATCTGTAGTAGGAGTGGCGGCAATGATAATTTTGCCTTCAGTGAGTAGTGAAGTATTTTTACTTCGAATATCTTTGAGAATCCCACTTACTAGAGGATATAAACTAGTTATTGTATAAAGCCTTAGCCTAGAAGAATATTGTCCAGACATCAAGCAGTCCGGGCGGGGAGGGTAGTTGAACGCTGTGGTATCTACGATTTTAAAGATATTGGCGGGATGAGTATCATTGTCAATATTTGCATTCTCATCGTAATTTGACTCCAGATACCCAAGATCAGTCCAAGCATTATCATCGATCAAAGAGAAAACAATACTCGGTTTTCCATCCAGACACATTGTAGATAAAAAGATGAAGAATAAACTTAGCAGAGAATAGACAAGCATTCTCTCAAGATTAAATACTTAACAAGAGAGGGTCAAATATAGACAAACTATCTCAATCAATGGTTTAGTAAAGCAACAGGACCTAATTAGGACACTGATTTTTTTCAGCGTGCACAATGCAGCAAGGACTGGACATACAAGGCCTAAGCTTAAAGCCAATGTCCTAACCCTAATGAAAAACCCGCTAAAGTAGGAAATAAAATGTAAAGTACCTACTCCCTCTGAATGGCCAAGAGTACCTGGGGCAAGGACAAGAAATAGTAATCCCAAAGTAAAAATCGCAGGAATGCGAAACTTACGATTTTTTTAATATCCACAAAATAGGGTAGGGCCAGCAATCAAGAAAGTAATCGTTGAAAAAATGACTCCTTTGCCTCCTCCCACTATGAAGGAAACGGCGATAAAGGGATAAAAGTGCTAATCGTGTTGGGAAGGCAGAAAATGGACTGCACATACTAAAAAAAGTAAAATTCCTAATCGATTAAATTTTGCCCAATTAACTACTGACTAGACCAAAGGGAAATTAGCCGAGCCACAACTTAACCGAATTGTATAGCGATTAAGAATCACCCAATTTGTAAATAAATTTAGCTTTTATTTCTGTAAGGATCGGATGCAGGACCAACGGGATTACCAGTATTGGGAATAACCTGGACGCAACGATCATCCCAAAGCTCTATCATATCCATATCCTTTGCATTAGTAATCTCAAGATCTGGCAACCCTTGCTTTTGAAGCCATTTGCGAATGGGGGGAATTGCCTTTTCTGGATCTTGGGCACGGGCAGTAACGATCTTTACACGATAGCCCATCTCTATCCATATCTTTAAACGCTTCATCATATTAGGTACCGGCTTGCCGATATGCTCAAAACCTTGCCAGGGTCCTGCTTCCGCTAAAGTACCATCAAGATCAACGCCAATCCATTGGCTGGATTCCGCTTCTTCCCCAAATTTATTTTCATCAGTCAAGGGCAGTCCTTTGGTGTGAGGAACGCGAACATGGAGCTTCTTGCCCGAGAAGGCTTGCATAAGAAAACGAAACATTCTTTATCAGTCAATGTGCATAAACTTATAAAATGAATCTTTTCGAGCAAGTTCAATCGTTTTAAAATGATATTATATATTGCAAATAGTATTAATTACTTAAGCTGGGAGGGACTACCGTGGATTATTTCGGCGTGGATTGGACTTGTCTTGTTTCGTTCCTTTGCCACTTTTATTCATGAGTTAGGCCATCTTGTCCCCGCTTTCTTTTTAACTAAAGATGTCCTTTTGATCCGTGTGGGAAATAAAAGTAAATCATGGAAAATAACCTCTGGTAGGATATACTGGGAACTAAGTTTTCTTAGCGGAAGGGAAGGCTTTACCGGTTATCAGACAAAAAATCTATCTCCAGTAAAACTTTTCACCATAATAGCCATGGGCCCAGTTGCATCATTGTTAATGAGCACAGTTTCAGGCTGGGTCATTTTTTCAATTATTATACCAACCTGGCTCGAGATTATTATGGTAAGTTGGTTCTGTGCCAATTCATTGGCGTTTTTTCGATCAATTCTTCCTGTAACACTCAAGCCTACAGAAAATTTCCCGGAAGGACCACCGAGTGATGGTCTTGAATTAATGAGGATACTCCGAGGAAAGAATCGCTAAACTACCCTTAGGATAATCCCTCGTTTTGTTGGTCGTACAAAGTACGATACAAGTCACAGTTTTTGTAAACTTCGTCATGTGGTCCATCCGCGATAATTCTGCCTTTATCCATGACGAGTATTCTGGATGCCAATTTTAAAGAACTAAAGCGGTGAGCGATTAGCAGAGTGGTCTTACCTTTAATCAACTGTGCCATTGCCTCGTGAATTTTATCTTCGTTTTCCGCGTCTAAAGCCGAGGTTGCTTCATCCAGAACCAATAACGGGGAATTTTTGAAAAAAGCACGGGCAAGAGCGAGGCGTTGAAGTTGTCCACCTGATAATCGGCTTCCTTTTTCTCCAAGGCGTTCCTGATAACCTTGTTCAAATTCATTGATAAACTCATCCGCATAAGCTAATTGGCAAACCTCATTAATCGTGGCATCAGTATATTTTGATTTACCCAGTTCAATATTCTTCTCCACATCAAGATCGAAAAGGAACGGTTTTTGTGGCACTAGGGCCACTGCATCTCGAACATCGTGAAGAGAAAGATCACGTAAGTTCATTCCATCTAATAAAACGGATCCCTTTTCGGGATCATAAAATCTTGGCAATAACCCAGCAAGAGTGCTTTTACCTCCTCCGCTGGGGCCCACTAAGGCAACTACTTCACCGGAGGATATTTTTAAATTGATATCAATTAAGGCAGGAATTTCATTTAGTTCCTCCTCACGATTGGAGTAGGAGTATGAAACATTATTAAATTCTAGTTCACCTCTTATCATTTTGATTTCCGTAGGTTCTGTTGGATTAGAAATACTTTCATCAGTTTCAAGAATTTCTTCCAATCTTTCCAGAGAAGCGAGGGCCTGTTTAATCGAGGTATGAATACCGCCTAATTTCTTAACCGGCTCATAAGACATGTAAAGTGCTACAATTACAGGTACTACCGCATCTAATTGTATTGATTTTCTAGATGCTTGAAAAATTGCTGCTGAAATTCCAACTGCCGTAATAATTTCAATAAGTGGTGTCAGCATATGTGAGTATTTGATCACCTTCATTCGGGCATCGATAAAATTCTCGGAAACATTTAAAAATCTTTCCTTTTCTCGACTTTCGAGATTAAAGGCTCGAACTTCTTTGTAAGCAGATAGATTTTCACTCAAAATTGACGTCAAGTTCCCCGCTTTTTCTTGCATGTTGAGTGCTTTGTTTAAAAGTAACTCACCAATCCTGCGAATGGGAAATACGCAGATTGGAATTACAAGTAGGCATAAGAGAACAAATGCCATACCTTCACGCTGAACAGCCATTACAATTAATGCAGTAATCGCTCCGATAAAAGTGATAGGCTGTTTGATTAAATCATTACTGACCTGTAGGATAGCAGCCTGTAACTGACCAGTGTCTGAGATCATTCGACTAAGAAGGTCACCCTCCTGATTGCGATGAAAGAAAGAAATAGGTAGGCGCTGAAGCTTTCCGAAGACCTGAAATCTGATTTTCTCAAGTACCCGGATTCCACAATAATTAATAAAGTAAGAATTAAAATAGCTACTTGTACCGCGAATGATAAAGACAAGGGGGAACCAAGAAATATACATAAATAATTCCCATGTGCTTAACCGCACATCCAATTTTTCACCAGGAAATATTATAGGAAAGACTTGATCGATCATATAAGGCAGACCAAATCCACTTGAGACTCCATAAATGACGCCACATACCAATGCAATAAGGAAGGCAAACCAATAGGGCTTTAGTAATAGAAAGTATGGAAATAGTCTTTTCAAATTAAGCCTGTGAAGTGATTAATCTAGGATAATTTTGCGATCGAAGCGACACTCTTCTTTGCTAGTCTACCTGATATTTCAGCTTGATTTCTTAGATATGCAGAACATTCAACTGAAATATTCTTAAGTTGCCATGGACTCATTCGCCATGTCCAATTTCCAAATGAATGGCCTGGTTCATTGAGGCGTGCTTCAGAACCCAGACTGAGCAAATCCTGCATTGGAATGATCACCAATTGAGCAGTCGTACGGTATGCCATCCTTAACATATCCCAAGATGGGAAATCGCCCGGAATATTAAAGTAACTCCTAAAATTCCCGCGAATTTCATCATCAGTTGAATGATACCAACCACAGGTAGTATCATTATCATGAGTACCTGTGTAGAGAACGAGGTCCGGGGATAAGTTATGGGGGAGATAAAGATTTTCAGGATCGCCATCGAATGCAAACTGTAAAACTGCCATTCCCGGTAATCCAGCGCTTTCTCGAAGAGATCGAACCCCCTTGGTGATCAAACCTAAATCTTCAGCTAAAAAGGGGAGGGTAGGGAAATATTTTGCAACCACATTCCAAAAATCAATTCCAGGACCGTTCTCCCATTTACCTGCCTTTGCATCTGAAGTATCTGCCGGAATACTCCAATAATCATGAAATCCCCTAAAGTGATCAATTCGAACCACATCAAAAAGGGATAATTGCGACTCCAAACGCTTAATCCACCATTGGTAACCGTCTGCCTTGTGAACGGGCCAGTCGTACAGTGGATTTCCCCAATATTGACCATCTTCATTAAAATAGTCTGGAGGAACTCCTGCTACATGCGAAAATCCCGCTCCGTTTGTATCCACTTGAAAAAGTTCAGGCTTTTCCCATACATCAGCTGAGTCTGGAGCAACATAGATTGGTAAATCCCCAAGGATTTGAACTTCTTTTTTGTGAGCGTAAGTCCGTAACTCCTTCCACTGTGAGAAAAATATATATTGGAGAAATAAATGAAGATTATAAGTTTCAAGCTGTGCACTCGATAAACCCTCTAAAATCGATGCACTAAATTTCCTAACATTCTTATCCCATTGCCACCAAGGCTTATTCAGAGCGGACTTCTTGAGGGCCTGATAACAGCAGTAGGGCTCTAACCAACTTTTATTTTCTTCAATAAAAAGATCAAACTTTCCGTATTTAGATTCAATACTTTCACCACTTTGCACAAAATTAGAAAAGGCAATTGAGGCAGCGGTATAAAAATGTTCATAAAGATGACCATAATTTACATCATGATCCGGATTACTCTGTAGTGAACCTAGATCATCAAGCCTTATCATTTTTAAATCAATAAGAGCATGCCAATCAATCAAATAGGGGTTTCCTGCAGAAGAGGAAAATACTTGGTACGGGGAGTCACCATAACCAGTTGGACCTACTGGACAAATTTGCCAAAATCTAAATCCAGCCACATTTAAAAAATCGATAAACTCGAATGAAGACTTCCCTAAATTCCCAATCCCAAAATCACCTGGCAATGATGTGACATGGAGTAAGACTCCCGAACTACGAGAATCTAACCAACTTGGTAAATGCCTAAGGGAACTCACAGATTAGGCAATTAGACATAATCCATATTGTGCGAAATATGTCATACTGCTATAATGTCTACAGGGATGTATTAGTTGGAGAAACCCCATCTCTTTGTAAATGGATAATAAACGACAAACGCACGTCCAATAATTTCGTTTTCAGGTACAAATCCCCAAGCACGACCATCTAAACTATCAGTTGAATTATCTCCCATCATAAAATATCCATTAAATCCAGTAGGGTTTGTTACATCGTCTTTTTGAGGGACAGTAATAACTTCGCGGTTCGAAAGTAAGCCTTCTGATCGGTAACCAGGATAATTCATCGGGTTCTTGGCATTGGGATCATTTGATAAACTTTCTGCACGTTTTCGATTTTCATCAAAAGCAACTTTTCCTGAAATTGGTTTCTCATTACGGTAAAGAACTCCGGGTACTCCTTTACGAACATCCGTTCCGTTTGTGAAGATTGAGTCAGGAACTTTCATCTCTAAACGATCACCGGGTTCTCCAATTAAGCGTTTAATATAATATTTATCTTCCCCAATAAAATTTCGGACCGGTGTACCAATCTTTCTGTTAAATTCATCAATTGAACCGGTGCGGAAAACGGCTGGATCTCCCGATTTAGGCGTAATAAAATTATAAGACATTCGATCCACGAATAAGGCATCTCCCAATAAAATATCAAACGCGATTGCTATATCTCCTTTTTGATAATTCTGATTAGATAATTTTAGTCTATTCCCGGTAAACCCTTGGTCTTGGCTTACGATCAAAGGGAGGTCACGTAAACTCTCAATCCCCGCGAATTTTTTAGCGATCAAGGTATCAAAATCGAATTCAGCAGGAACTTGGAGTGTATGTTCTTTTCCTCCCACTTCAAAAACATATTCTTTAACCGTATTGGGAAATAGAAAGAATCGACCATTCGGAAAAGTGGCTTCGGCAAATCGGAAACTTCCCCCATTTTGCAAAACCAAATATAAATTTCCTGCACTTTCAACATTTAATCGATAATGCGATGCCCCCAAGAGGACTTTATCTATACTTCTTTCCAATAAGCTAGGAACCTCATTTTCCTCTTCATATAAGTTGGGCTGCATGCCAAAAAAGGAAGGATACATTGAATTAGTGGGAATAATGAAAGGCTGTAAAAAAAAGCTTCTGATTCCAATCACCACAATGGCCGCCACCATAAGCATCTCCACATTTTCAACCCACCCTTTCTTGTGATAGTAGAGTCCACCAGATTCTTTTAATTCAATGTCTACTTTTTCTGCTTTTTCTTCGAGTTCGTCTATATAAATTGTCTTATTTCCCAAAACATTTTTTAACTCACTAGTTGCAGACTCTAATCTTGTAACTTGATCAATACTCAATATATCCCTTCTGTAGTCTAGGGCTTTTTGCCCAAGGCGTAGAATTTCTTTCGCTCCCTTTTTCTGAGATCTTTTCGCTTTTATTTTCTCGGTCATAAATAATTGATCAGGTTGAGCTTTTCAAAATTTGCACGAATGCTTCCTGAGGAATGTTCACATTACCAATCTGTTTCATTCGCTTCTTTCCTTCTTTTTGTTTTTCTAACAATTTTCTTTTACGAGAGATATCCCCACCGTAACATTTGGCCGTAACATCTTTACGCATTGCACTGATAGTCTCACGGGCAATAAATTTCCCTCCCACCGATGCTTGCAGGGCGATCTTAAATAATTGTCGAGGCAGGATATCCTTTAATTTAGAACATAGCACCCTACCCCGGTTCTCGGCCTTATCCTTGTGTACAATAGTTGAAAAAGCATCTACTGGTTCGGCGTTTACAAGAATTTCCATTCGTACAAGAGAGGATTCAACATAATCCGCCATATCATAGTCCATAGAACCATAGCCATGGGTAACACTTTTTAACCGATCATTAAAATCAACCAAAATTTCATTTAAAGGGAGGTTACAAGTCATCATTACTCGAGTCTCATCGATTGTTTCAGTATCACTACAAGATCCTCTTTTTTCTGTCACAAGAGTGAGCAAGTCACCAATACAATGATTCGGTGCGTGAATTCGAGCAAGAATTGTGGGTTCTTCGATTTTAAGAATCTCTGTAATATCAGGGAGATCTAACGGATTATCGACCTCGATCACCCCTCCTACTGTTAAATGCACCCGATACACAACACTTGGAT
This sequence comes from uncultured Opitutales bacterium, assembly GCA_905478775.1. Taxonomy (GTDB): domain Bacteria; phylum Verrucomicrobiota; class Verrucomicrobiia; order Opitutales; family Seribacteraceae; genus Seribacter; species Seribacter sulfatis. The sequence goes on from CAJQKB010000044.1 coordinate 54,036, forward strand.
ATGTTGATATTAAATCAATATCATATTCTCGGCGCAGGCGTTCCTGAATAATCTCCATATGGAGAAGCCCCAAGAAACCACATCGAAATCCAAACCCGAGAGCAACTGAAGTCTCGGATTGAAAGGTAAATGCCGCATCATTTAACCGAAGCTTACCCACGCTTTTTTTTAGCTTTTCATAGTCTGAGGTATCTAAAGGGTAAAGACCGCTAAAAACCATAGGGCGAACTTCTTTATATCCTGGTAACATTTCCTTGGCTGGAGTATCCGCAAGAGTAAGAGTATCACCAATTTTGATTTCGGTGACATCTCGAATGCCGGTTACAATATAGCCCACCTCTCCCACATTTAAACTTTTCATGGGGACAGGCTGAGGACAAAATTTGCCCACTTCTTTAATTGGAGTTTTCCTATCCTCGCTCATTAATAACAAATTTGCATTTTTGTTAAAACAACCAGAGAAGACTCGTATGTAACAGATTACCCCCTTAAAAGAATCAAATTGATTATCAAAAACAAGAGCACGAGGCTGTTGATAGTCCGTCCACCTTGGTGCAGGCAAACGTTCCACCACAGCTTCCAGGATTTCCTCTACCCCTATTCCTGACTTTCCGCTTGCTAAGATTGCTTCTTCTGCGGGAATAGCCAAAATATCTTCAATTTGTTTGGATACTCGATCTACATCTGCACTGGGCAAATCAACTTTATTAATTACTGGAATAATGGTAAGCCCCTGAGCCTCTGCAAGTTGAGCATTTGCCAATGTTTGTGCCTCCACTCCCTGTGAGGCATCGACTAATAACAAAGCCCCCTCACAAGCAGCCAAGCTACGAGATACTTCATAAGAAAAATCAACATGCCCAGGAGTATCGATAAGATTAAAAAGATATTCCTCTCCGTCTTTATACTGATAATTCATAGAAACGGGATGACACTTGATGGTAATACCACGTTCTCGCTCCAAATCCATTGAATCCAACAGCTGATCTTTCATTTCTCGAGCCATTACCGTTTGGGTACTCTCAAGTAGCCTATCAGACAAGGTTGTCTTGCCATGATCGACGTGCGCTATAATACAAAAATTACGAATCCTTTGAGTTTCCACCATTAAAAAGTTGACCACAGAAAAAATCCTGTGGAGAAAGAACATGTGTAAAAGACGGGAATCATCCTTTCTCACATATTTATTTCAAATGGACAAGAAACTACTTCACGGAGCACACACTGCTTTAATCACACCAATGAAAGATGGCTCGGTATCTTATACTGACCTCGAACGCCTAGTAAACGCACAGTTATCTTCAGGGATATCAGGGCTCGTGCCCTGCGGTACGACGGGAGAATCCCCTACTCTATCCGAAGAAGAACACCTACAGGTAATAAAAAATACTGTAGAAATTGTGGATGGAAAAATTCCGGTAATTGCGGGAACGGGAGCAAATTCGACACAAGAAGCACTCGAATTAACGCAAAAAGCAGACCAAGCTGGTGCAGATGCATTTTTATTAGTTGCCCCATATTATAATAAACCAAGCCAGGAAGGATTAATTGCTCATTTCAGTGCATTGGCAGAATCTACTGAAAAGCCAATTATACTCTACTCCATCCCTTCTCGTTGCGGGATCGAAATTTCAACTAATACTATTGCCAGATTATATGAAAAATACCCGAATGTCTGTGCATTGAAGGAAGCGGGTGGGCGCTCCTCGAAAGTTTCTGAAAGCGTGGGATCACTCGATTCCAATTTCGTCGTCCTTTCTGGGGATGATGGGCTTACTCTTCCGTTTATGGCATGCGGTGCAAAAGGAGTAATTAGTGTGGCCTCTAATATTATTCCCAATGAGGTATCTCAATTAGTAGAACTTGCAATCAAAGATAATTATAAACAAGCTCGGGAAATTCATGCAAAAAACTATTCATTCTTTTGCGATATTTTTATGGAACCCAATCCAGTCCCCATTAAAACTCTTCTACAATTAAAAGGTATTATCCAATCCGCAGAAGCTAGGTTACCACTCACCCCTCCCACCGCCAGTAATTTTGAATTATTAAAAGAAATTGCTCACAATCTAGAATTGAAAATCTAATTACAATGAGTTTAAAAATATTATTAAGTGGAGCAAAGGGGCGAATGGGGAGTGCGATTCAGTCAATTTCTTCTGATCATGGTTGTACAGTTAGCTATCCCATTGATTTAGGAGATAAACCAGAAGATGGAATTGAGCATTGTGATGTTGTGATTGATTTCTCCCTTCGCGATGCAACGCTCTCACTCGCACAGTTAGCAAAAGAGCATAACAAACCCATGGTTATTGGGACAACTGGTCATAGTAAAGAGGATCGTCATGCAATTGAACAGTTATCTCATTTTATCCCAATGGTCTGGGCTGGGAACTTTTCCACGGGGGTAAACCTTCTATTTTTCTTAACTCAACAAGCGGCAAAAGTATTAGATTTAAACTCAGGATTCGATCCTGAGGTGATTGAAATGCACCATCGTCTAAAAAAAGACGCACCGAGTGGTACCGCAGATCGACTTTTAGAAATTCTTAAAGAATCAAGGAATGCAAGCGATAAGGATGTATCTCATGGACGAGAAGGTATGCCAGGTGAGCGAAAGGTGAATGAAATTGGGTCTCATGCATTACGGGGAGGAGACATCGTGGGCGAGCATACGGTAATGTTTGCAGGTATGGGCGAGCGAATTGAGCTTACCCATCGAGCAACAGACCGAGTCATTTTTGCCGCAGGTGCATTAAAAGCTGCAAAATGGGTTGTGAATCAACCCGCAAATCTTTATTCCATGCAGGATGTCCTTGGACTTACTGCTTAAAAATTACTACCTATGATCGCATTTATTAAAGGAGAATTAATTGAGTGCCAGTTAAATATGGCCGTTATTCAAGTTGGAGGAATTGGATACCAAGTTAATATCCCTCTTACCACATCGGAAAAACTTCCCCCCTTGGGTAAGGAAATCAAACTGTATACTCAGGCAACTTACCGGGAAGACTCACAAACACTCTATGGTTTCATGGACCGCGAATCCCGGGATTTTTTCCGAATGATCGTAGATAAAGTTTCCGGAATCGGGCCAAGAATCGCCTTAAATTTACTGGGATCACTTTCCTTACCAATGTTAAAAACTTCAATTGCAAGTGGAGATATTGGCATGCTTTCAAAAGCCCAAGGCCTCGGGAAAAAAACTGCGGAACGAATCGTTGTTGAATTAAAAGACAAAGTGTTGCCTAAAGGAGTCATAACACAAGCCCCTGTACCAACAACTGGTGGCAGTAGTGAAAGCATCTCAACTGAAACGGTTGAGGGGGTAGGGTTTGGCTCTTATCACGATGCGGTATCCGCACTACTGACTCTAGGTTATAAAGCGACGGACGCAGATCAAGCTATTCGAAAGGCGTCCGATGATATTGGTAAAAATGCATCAACAGAGGAACTCATTCGAAAAGCATTGGGGCGATAATTAAATCCAATTATATATTTTCGGAAATATAACCCTGAAGGTAATTAACTCCAAGACTGATTGCCTTGGACATAGGCTCCTTTATCGCTAAGTAGTAACAGATGGAACTGGCTAAGCGGCAACCGGTCCCCCTGACCTCTGTGCCAGTCGGTATTCTATCATGCACCATAGTACTCCTCTCTCCATTGGAAGACAGGAAAATGTCTTCACATCGGGGACCATCAAGGTGCCCTCCCTTTAGAAGAACTGCATTCGCTCCCGACTTTATCAATTGATCTGCCAGTGTAGCATATTGATCATGATTAGTATAATTTTCTTCAGTAAAAAATTTAGCTTCAAATAAATTCGGAGTGACCAAGGAAACATTCGGAAATAATAAATCTCGTAAACTCTTTGCAGCGGAATCAGAAATTAATGAATAACCGGAAGAACTTTTAATAACAGGATCCAGTATAATAGATGTGGATTCTATTTTTTTTAAATAACTGGCAACAACCTCAATCGATTCATGATTGGGGATCATACCAATCTTAACTGCATCTATTTTTTGTTCGTCAATTGAGTCTAATTGATTCGCTAATATTGAAGGTGGAATTGCATGAGAATGAAACAGTCCATTATTTCCCTGTGCAGTCACCGCGGTGATGATCGGCAGGCACCTACCTCCTAAATATGATATGGTTTCAATATCTGCCGATACCCCTGCCCCTCCAGAGCTATCAGTTCCACCTATGACTAATAAGTTAGGCATTAAGCAAATGGAAATCCATCGGCTTCCCACTTTAAAATTCCACCGGATAAATTATGTAGCTTTTTATAACCTTTTTCTTGCAGTACCTCACAAGCCATTCGACTCCGAACTCCCGCCTTGCAATAAATTACAATATTGTCGTCGCGAGAAATTTCACTTGGTAATTCAGGACCAGAAGAAGAAGAGGAGAATTCTCCTAATGGAATATGAATAGAGGGAGCTATCATCGCCACTTCGCGTTCCCAATCTTCTCGTACATCTAAAACAAATAAATCTTCTTGTTTCTCAATCATCTCGGAAAATACTTTAGGTTCAATCTCAGTAATCATTGGATCAGTTTTAATTTTGGAGTGGGTCGGACACGGGGTAACCTGGTCTGATAATTGGTATATTTCACGACTTTTTTGAATTGGATTTACTGTAACAATCTGACTCTTTTGGTTCAACGCATCATAAAGCAAAACTTTGCCGTTTAAAACCTCCCCTACCCCAGTGATCACCTTGATTGCTTCCAACGCTTGAAAATTACCAATTATACCGGGTAGAACACCAAGAACACCAATCTCAGAACAACTAGGAAGTGCATTTCCACTAGGTGGATGGGGAAATAGACAACGATAAGTCGGTCCATTTTGTAAATTAAAAACACTTACCTGACCATTAAACTGATTGATCGCTCCATAAATTAAAACCTTATCAAAAAGTACACAGGCGTCATTGATCAAATAGCGTGAATCAAAGTTATCTGTCCCATCGATAACGATATCAAAGTTATCGAGCAAGGTCTTCGCATTTGAGGCATTAAATCGAACCGCAAAGCTACTTATCTTAATATATGGATTTAACTGTTTGAGTTTAGTAGATGCTACTTCGACTTTTAATTTCCCAATATCTTCGTGAGAATATAAAACCTGTCTTTGTAAATTTGAAAATTCAACGATGTCTTCATCCACAATTCCGATCTCTCCAACTCCTGCAGCAGTTAAATATTGCAAAACGGGACACCCAAGGCCGCCAGCACCAATAACTAAAACCGATGCCCTCTTCAGAAGATCTTGCCCTTTACTGCCAAAACCAGGCAAAGAAAAATGTCTCTGATATTGCCTTTTCTCATCCGTTGAAAATTCCATATTGTCCACTAAATCGATATTTTCAAATACACTTAAGAAGCGAGTATTGCATTTTCTGTAGACTGTTCAAATGAAAGCTTTTTTGCTGAATGAACTTCACCCTGACACTGATAGGAAGAATCCCAATCTTTCCAAACTGGTTCATATCCACGAGAACGTAACATTGTAGCGATTTCTGCGGGAGTTCTTTCGTCTGAGATTGAAAATTGTTCGAGCGACTCAACATTCCCTGCATAACCACCAGGATTCGTTTTAGAACCTGCACTCATTGTAGTGATCCCCAAAGGCAATAAGTTTTCCCTCAAGGCGGGACTCTCCCGTGTGGATAAACTTAATTCAAGTTCGTGGTTAAATATTCTAAAAGCACACAGTAATTGAACTAAGTCTCGATCTTTTAAATCGACTGCGGGTTGAAGTTCCCCTTCAAAGGGGCGGATACGGGGAAATGACATTGAAAATGAAGTCTGCCAATATTTTTTTTCTAAATAATCTAAATGCATTCCGGCAAAAAAAGAATCTGTTCTCCAGTCGTCGGTCAGTCCATATAGACAACCCAACCCAATCTTATTAATTCCAGTCCGACCAAGACGATCCGGTGTGTTTAACCTCCAATCAAAATTTCTCTTCTTTCCCTTTATGTGGTGCTTGGAATAACTCTTTTTTTCATAGGTTTCCTGATAAACTAAAACCGCGTGCAAACCAGCACTAATCAAATAACTATATTCATCGCTCTTGAGAGGCTGAACCTCCATTGAAACATTTGAAAAGTACTCATTGAGGACGCTAATTGAATCATACAGATAATCCACACCCACCTTTTGTGAGGATTCTCCTGTAACCAATAAAACATGGTCAAATTGGAGCTTTCTTAATATTCCTATCTCACGAAGAATCTCAGCGGGAGACAGTGTTTTACGGGCGATATCATTCCCCATACTAAAACCGCAATAATCACAAACATTATTACATTCGTTTGATAGATAAATAGGAGCAAACAAGCGGATCGCTTTTCCAAACCTCTGCATTGTCAACCGATTGGCTAGCTGGGCCATATCCTCGAGGTATTCCTTATTTGCTAATGGAGAAAGCAATGCAGCAAGATCATCCATTCCTCCTTCTCCCGCTCCCTCAAGAGCCCTTTCGATATTTTTACTATTAGTAGAATTAATTTTTGCTGAAACTTCAGCCCAATTCATTTTTTCAAATTGATCAGAAAAAGAATCCATACCAATAATCAGGAAAGAAAACTAGTTAATGGAGAAGTGGCGATCGCTTTATTCCTCACCTTACCCATACCGGCTAAATGTGCCATCCTACCTGCTTGAACTGATTTACTGAATGCAGTAGCCATTGCAACTGGATCACGAGCCACTGCTATGGCAGTGTTTACAAGAACGGCACTTGCTCCCATTTCCATTGCTTCGGCGGCTTGCGAGGGAGCACCAATTCCCGCATCTACCACGACGGGAACGGATGACTGTTCGATTATGATTCGTAGAAACTCTCGGGTCTCAAGGCCCTGATTACTTCCAATAGGTGAACCAAGCGGCATAACGGCAGCAGCACCTGCATCTTCGAGTTTTTTACACAAAACTGGATCCGCATGACAATATGGTAGGACAATAAAACCTTCACTTGCCAACTCTTTGGTCGCCTCAAGAGTGGCGATAGGATCAGGCATTAAATATTTTGGATCCGGATGAATTTCTAACTTCAACCAGTTTGTCTGAAGTGCCTCTCTCGCCATTTGGGCAACAAAGATAGCTTCTTTTGCATCTCGAACACCAGAAGTATTTGGTAAAATCTTGGTGAATTTTGAATCGATAAAATCAAGAATCGAATCTTCTTTCGCTTTTGGGTTAGCCCTTTTCATCGCAACGGTAACCATCTGTGAACCACTTGCAGAGAGTGATTGGCCGAGCAATTCACCCGATTCAAATTTCCCCGTTCCCACGAACAAGCGAGATTCGAACTCGAAATTACCTAATGGTAAGCTATCAGTTTTTTCACTCATGCTACTTCTCGTTCTACTGAGTTTAATTGACTAATAAAGTCAGGAACAAAAGATGCATACTCTCCCTCTCCTGATAATGCGGAACATAACGCAATTCCTGCTAAGTCAAAGTGAGAAACTAAGTCACAGTCTCTTAATTCAATACCACCAATCATAAAAACGGGTATACCTGATAGAACTTTCATGATTTCTAAAATAATTTTTTCCGATAAAATGGGGTCCAAATCATGTTTTGTTTTTGATTTTCGATAAGGTCCCAAGCCAACATAATTACTGACTCCTTCTTCACTGACTTGGATTGCATCATTAAGATTATGTACAGTGGAGCCAATAATTGCATCTTCTCCGAGTAATTTCCTGGCATCTAATGCCGAGCAATCACCAGAACCCAAGTGGACTCCAGAGATAGCTGAAATACGAGCGATCTCGACAAAATCATTTATGATTAAAACAACGCCGCTTTGTTCGGCATAATGATAAGCTTTTTCAACCTGTAAAAGTGTTTCGCGTTGATCCAATAACTTCGTTCTTATCTGAATAAATCTTGCTCCCCTACTAATCAAAATGTCAACTTGCTCATGATGGGCTAATGCACTCGAATCAGTTGTTATACAAATTAATGGCCCGAATTGATTCATCAGGAAAAAACTAGCTCAGGTTTGAATCGAGGCATTTTCTTGAGTTTGCAGTCTGTTATTCAACAGGAATTCAATATCCATCTTGAGGAATTCGTTTAAAGAATGAAGCGGGTCGCGACTGCCCCACACTGAACCAAGAAGTGCAACTCCATAAAATCCGATATCCGCAAGTTTTTTTATTTTTTTTCTCCTGATTCCACCCAGTGCGTATATTTTGGGCACCTTTACTAACTCATTTAACTTACCCGAATTAAAAAAAGCGAATATCTCGCTCAAAGATATTTTGGGAGTGTATCCTTTTTTCGAAATTGAATGATACACGGGGCCAAAAAAAGCGTAGTCCACGGAACTTTCCAGGTTTTTTAATTCACTTATTTGGTGAAGGGAACGACTGCGACTTCCTTCAACATCAAGTAATGATTCAGTAGATCTATGATGATACCCAGCAAGTGGGAAATCATTCAACAAACTGGGACAACGATGGACCACAATCTTTGGTAAATGTTGCTCGGGAACTTGATCAAGGAATTCGGATAACTCGTCAGCAGTCCAATCGGGCTTTCTTAAATGATATCTCATTAAGCCCGCATCGAAAAACCTAGATAACAACTCAATTTCCCCAGACTTCTGAGAAGAAGGAGAAATTAAAATGATGCTAGGCAAATCACTCATCCGCCTTGCGTCGCTTGTATAAGAATTAAACGATCGCCATCCGATAATTTTTTGCCCCCGATTTCACCTTCGGGCACGACGACTTCATTTAAAGCAATCGCCCACCCCGAAAGATCAAGCATATCTATTTGCAAAAGAAAAGATTTTAACGATAGTCCAAAATCTATTTTCTTGGGCTCATCATTTACAAAAACAGTCACTTTTTATTTTCAGGTAAGTATATCTCGGCACCAGAAGAAAGAAATTCTTTAGACTTCTCCTCCATTCCTTTTATAACTGCGGACTCATCGCTATCATAACCATTTTCCCGCGCATATTCTCGGACATCCTCGCTAATTTTCATCGAACAAAAATGAGGTCCACACATCGAACAAAAATGAGCTGTCTTGGCATTTTCCTGAGGCAATGTCTGGTCATGAAATTCTAGGGCTTTTTCCGGATCAAGAGATAGATTAAATTGATCCTTCCAACGAAATTCAAACCGTGCCTTGGACAAAGCGTTGTCTCGAAACTGAGCCGCAGGATGACCTTTAGCTAAATCGGCCGCATGGGCAGCTAGTTTATAAGTAATCACACCTTCTCTAACATCTTCTCTATCTGGTAAACCTAAGTGTTCCTTCGGGGTTACATAACAAAGCATTGCACACCCATACCACCCAATCATTGCGGCTCCAATACCACTTGTAATATGGTCATACCCAGGTGCAATATCAGTAGTCAAAGGTCCTAATGTATAGAAAGGTGCTTCATGACACCAATCTAATTGTTTTTCCATATTTTCCTGAATCATGTGCATCGGCACATGCCCTGGACCTTCATTCATGACTTGGACTCCATGATCCCACGCTCGTGTTGTTAATTCGCCCTGGGTTTTCAATTCTGCGAATTGAGCTTCGTCATTTGCATCTGCAATAGAACCTGGGCGAAGACCATCGCCGATCGAAAATGAGACATCATAGGCTGCCATTATTTCACAGATCTCGTCCCATTTCTCGTATAAAAAGTTTTCTTTGTGATGAGACAAGCACCACTTGGCCATAATTGAACCACCGCGACTCACAATTCCAGTCATACGACGACTCGTCATTGGCACATATCGTAAGAGGACACCCGCATGAATTGTGAAATAGTCAACGCCCTGCTCTGCCTGCTCGATCAAAGTATCTCTAAAGATCTCCCAGGTTAAATCTTCTGGCTTTCCTCTTACTTTTTCCAATGCTTGGTAGATAGGAACTGTACCGACCGGAACAGGACAGTTTCGGATAATCCACTCACGGGTACGGTGGATGTTTTTGCCAGTTGATAAATCCATTAATGTATCTGCACCCCATTTCGTGGCCCATCTCATTTTTTCAACCTCCTCCTCGATAGAAGAAGCTACTGCTGAATTCCCGATGTTAGCATTTATTTTAACAAGAAAATTACGCCCTATCACCATTGGCTCCAGTTCCGGGTGGTTGATATTGGCGGGAATAATTGCACGCCCACGAGCTACCTCACTCCGAACAAACTCAGGTGTAATTTCAGTCGGTATCGAAGCTCCAAAAGGTTGTCCTTTATGTTGATGATTGAGCGAATTCCTTACCGCATCGGGAGAAGTCTCAAGATTCTCAGCCAAAGTTTGCAACTTCATGTTCTCCCGAATGGCAATAAATTCCATTTCAGGTGTAATTATTCCATCTCTGGCATATTGAAGTTGGGTTACTGCCTTGTTCGACTTCCCACGTAGTATCACTCGTTGAGAAATATCAAAATCTGGCAATTCCTGAGACCTTTCATCGGACCTGTCAGCATGTTTGTCTGATAGGTAACCATTATCAATAGGCTGAGAGGATCGACCCTCGATTTTCTGAGTATCATTACGCTGGTTAATCCAATCGGAACGTAAAAGGGGAAGCCCTTTAGTTGAATCCTTATGAAACTCGGGGTCACCCCATGCTCCCGATGTATCATATACCCGTACTGCTTCATTTTCCTCGGTTCCACCGCCTGGTAAATTACTCGGCGAAAGTGAAATTTCTCTCATCGGCACTCGAACGCCAACGGATTCACCCGGAACATAAATTTTATGAGAATTGGCAAAGGAGCTATGCTCTGCTTTTGATTGATTTTCTACTTTTTTTATCATGGCTATAAATTAAATTTGCCAGAAAAAATTCGACAGAATTGTCGAGTTTTCCCTACGGCGCACGGTTTCGCATCAGGTTCTAAGGGTCGCTTACGGATCGTGTAAGCCTCTCAGTCGTACGCCAAAGTGACTCCCCTAAACAAATGCTAAATTTAGTGCTGTAATGGTTAAAAGCAATCAAAAGAATTCAGAAATAGTAAAAGAACTAATAAATCAATAATTACTTTCACTTTTCCTACCATTATTGTAACGGCAATAGATAAGACCCTACTAAGCAAATAGCTAACCCCAATAATGAGATGGCAGTGAGTAAGAGGGACCAGGTTTTTAAAGTTTCTTGCTCAGTCAAGCCACTTAATCGTTGCACCACCCAAAAACCGCTATCATTCATCCACGAAAGCGTTATTGAACCAAACCCGATTGCCAAAAAAATATACAATGGATGATAAGAAAGAACACTCCCATCGCCTACTACCGCAGCCATTAATCCAACCCCAGTTATCATTGCCACGGTAGCGGAGCCTTGGGCAATTCTGATAATTGCGGTTACTAACCAGGCAAGTAAGACATAGGAAAGATTCAATTCGCTTGAAAGGTTTTCAATTGAATTACCCACTCCACTTAATCGAACCATCCCGCCAAATGCACCCCCTGCACCCGTAATCAATATAATCATTCCGGCGGTCGAAAGAGGTTCTTCAAGTTCTTTGGATAGCAATGAAGTAAGCCCCCCACCTTTACCTCTATTATCTTGGATTGATTGCTTCAGCAAAATATAAACCGAAGAAACAGCAGCCAATGCCATTGCCATGTTAGGCTCACCTAAAAAGGAAAGTACCGAGAAAAAACCGGCTCCCAAACCAGAGTCCAAACCACCGAAATTAGTATAATGCATTCTGACCAGATTCAAGATTGATAATCCAGAAATAAGAACCACGGGTAAAGCAATCGGTAGAAAGGATAAAAAGACTGAGGGTAAGTCTTCATCGGATTTATTTATAATTATTTCCAGGCTCTTCTTGGATGAACCCGCGACTTCACGCATCGGGAAATTATATTTTGAATCAAACCATTTGGCTAAATACAGAACTAAACAGGCGGGTATAATGCTCGCGATTACACCAGCAACCATCGCTTCACCAACCTCGAGACCCAATCCATCCGCGATCATAAGTGGTCCTGGTGTAGGAGGAACCATCGAGTGAGTAATTGCCCCGGCACCTGCCATTGCCAATACAAAATATAAATATTTACCTCCTGCACGGACGGCCATTGCACGAGCTATTGGAATTAATAAAAAAAATACGGTATCAAAAAAGACTGGAATGGATAGTAGGAATCCACTTAGTAGAAGAACAAAACCAGCATATTTTTCTCCAAAAACAGAAAGTAAAAAACGAACTACCCGATCAGCAGCCCCGCTTTTCATCATACAAGTTCCAACAATTGCTGCCAGTGCGATAATTAAACCCACTCCGCCTGCTGTGTTGCCAAATCCAAGAAGGGACCATTTGATCGCCAAAGTATAATCAGTTTCTGAAGAGGCTGGTAAATCTACTCGATTGTGAAAAAGACCTTTATTTTCAATCGAAAGCTCAGGTAAAGGACCCGATAGCATTCCAACGAAAATAGCCGCGACCATTAAAGTTAAAAATGCATGAATTTTAAGTTTTGTAATTCCAAAAACGACCCAACAAACACTTAACAAAAGTACAAATAAAGGCCAATGAGGAGAAGAGGTAATGGCTACAGCATGAATCATATTTTGAACCTGAAAAACAGTTTCTTAACCCCATCTCAAAACTTTCTTTAAATCAAGAGGTAAAATCCGAATTATTGAAAATTAAAAGTAATACCCTACATTCAAACATACGATGCAGGGTTAAATAATTTCGTATTTTCCGCTCGGATATTTTTTAATGTAACGATTAAGCTCTAGCAGAGTTAAATGGGACATTGTTTCAGTAATTGATAACCCTGTTCTATGTGATAATTCATCGAGTGAAAGTTGCTCTCCCTCTTTCAATTCATTGACAAGTTTCAGCTCACTTTTGTTCAAATTTTGAAAGGAAGCGTTTTCCAGAGAAGTTTCTTTTTTATCATTATCAAAATTAAGTAAATACTGCTCTTCATTCATGTAGGGGCGTAGGTCTTTAATCACATCGACTGCAGAACGGATAAGTGTTGCTCCCTCTCGAATCAGTTTATGACAACCGGCAGAACTGGGTTGATCAATGCGCCCAGGTATAGCGAAGACAGTTCTTCCCTGATCTGCTGCAAATTGTGCAGTGATTAAACTGCCCCCTGATGACGCTGATTCTACCACAATAACTCCTTGTGCTACTCCAGAAACTAAACGGTTACGCATAGGGAATGTCCTGCGATCCGCTTTTCGCCCAAAAGGAAATTCTGAAATAACTGCCCCTTGTTTAATAATTCGTTGATATAAATTTATATTTTCAGGCGGGTACACAATGTCCAAACCACTCCCCAAAAAGGCAATTGTTGGGCCACCTGCATCTAGGGCACCTTCATGTGCTGCCGTATCGATTCCACGAGCCATACCACTCACAATACAAAAACCAGCTTCAGTTAAATAAGACGCTATTTCCCTCGCTTGCTTCTGTCCATACATTGTCGGGTTTCTCGTGCCTACGATCGAGACGAAAGGCCGGTTCGTTAGATTACCAGATACATAAAGCCCGATCGGGGGGTCATAAATTTCCAATAAAATTGATGGTAAATCAGGCTGTGAAATAAAAGAAGCATTACGATTTTCAATTTTCTTCTTTTCAGAACAAAGCCATTCCAGGTTTTTGGGGTTGATCAAAGAATCAACAATTTTATTTCCAACACCATTAACCTTAAATAATTCCGATTTATTAGCACGGAAGATTGCCGTCGGGTCACCGTCAAAATACCGGATTAAATTTCTCGCAGAAACTGGGCCCACATTCGAAATTCCGTTGAGCAATAAAAAGGCATCTTGAATATTTAGATTATTAATATCATTGCTCACTAATTTCAAGAATAGGCTATTTGGATAATTTTGAAAGAGAAACTTCTCAGCCTTCTCATTAAATAATCCAATTTTGTATTAAGCTTGATGGTCCCTTAGAATATTAATACGTGATGGATGCCTTAGCTTGCGAAGTGCCTGTGCTTCAATTTGACGAACTCTTTCTCTTGATACGCCCATAATATTGCCAATTTGCTCAAGTGTGAGCGATCGACCGGGGCATCGCGTTGAAACCCAACAACATGCTTGGCGAAGGCGTTCATCAGTGGATCCCGTAAAAATTGGTATATTAAGCTCCTCGATTTTACTATGGGTCACCTATAAACATAGCATCACTTACCCAATTAATGCAAAAATGAACTAATTTATTTAAAATTAATGCTATTTATCTTGAAAATCATCTAAGGATAAAGGATGTCCAACTATCATATCTCGATTGGCTACCTTCCCTAGTACTTCATTCCATAAGCTAGGACACAAACCATCTCCAGGACGGGCTACTCTTAAATTATTAGAAGTCAGTGTTTCATTGCGATGAATTACCTTAGAGACCAAAATCGAACGTTTAAAAAAGGATCCTTTCTTTTCAATCTTATGATTTGAACCATCAATTGTTCCCACTGCCAAGTGAGTACATTTGACTTGATCCACCAAGGATTTAAATTCGTGGGGTAGCATAGAAAATTCACCATCAATCGAGTCTTCATTTCGATCTAAAGTAAAATGCTTTTCAATAACTCGTGCTCCCAAAGCAGTCGCTGCAACTGCAATTGTATGGCCAGGTGAATGGTCAGATAAACCAATTGATATGTCATCCGAATATTTTTTTAGGTTTAGCATTGAAGCCAAATTAAAATCTTCGGGTTGAGCCGGGTACTCGCTTACACAATGCAAAAGTGTGATGTGGGGGCAGCCCTTTGATTCTAATATAGAAATTGCTTTTTTAATTTCCCACTCACTCGAGACTCCCACACTTGCAAGGACTGGTTTTTTCGTCTCTCCGATTTTTTCTAACAAAGGAAAATGATTTAATTCGAAAGAAGCAATTTTGTGTAAGATAGGATCAAGATTAGACTCCAAATAATCGACCGCACTTTCATCAAATGGAGAGCTAAACAAAAAGGCACCAAGTTCATTCGCTTTATCGAAAAGGGGCTTGTGCCAATCCCATGGAGTCATTGCCTCTTGGTAAAGATCATGTAAATAACGACCTTTCCATAATCCCTCTTTTAATAAAAAGCGGTCATCTTTACCGTTAACTGTTATTGTTTCTGGTTTGTAAGTTTGCAATTTAATTGCATCTGCACCCGCTTCAACTGCAGCTTCTACCAATTGGAATGCTTTATCAATACTACCCCCATGGTTTCCCGATAGTTCGGCAACAACCAAAGGCGGTTCACTAAGATCAGTAATTTTGGTGAGAATCTCCACCGTGAGAAATGGGTGCTGTCAGCTAGATTGGGGAGGCGGTAAAAAATCAGACAGCAGGACTCTTAATTCCTCAACAGTCAGGTTATCACAATTACAATTACTTGCGTATTTGAATCCTTCGGAGCAAGGAACTCCCCCTAAAACTCCTATTTTATTACCCCAAAAAGATTGGATTGGTTGAATAACAAAATGATTATCAAACTCTAAGACATTTCTAGACTCATCTTCTGGAATAAGTACTTCATGGATCTTCTCACCGGGTCTTAGTCCAATGGTATTCCACTTACAATCAGGAGCAATTACATTGGCAATATCAGCAACGGAACAGGCTGGAATTTTAGGAACAAAAAGTTCGCCTCCGACCATCTGTTCTAAGCATTGTAACACAAAATCAACCCCGTCCTGTAAAGTGATTAAAAAACGAGTCATGCCTGGATTAGTAATCGTGAGGGAACCAGTCTCGCGTTGATTTGCAAATAATGGGGCAACGCTTCCTCGACTTCCCACTACATTGCCATATCTCACTACTGAAAAAATTGTTCCACTTTCTCCACCATAACTATTAGCCGCTACAAAAACCTTATCCGAGCACAACTTGGTAGCTCCATATAAATTGACTGGATTGACCGCTTTGTCTGTGCTTAATGCAATTACTTTGCTCACACCCGCATGTAAAGCTGCTTCTACTACATTTGTTGCACCATCTACATTAGTTTTGATAAATTCATGCGGATTATATTCCGCTGCAGGGACTTGCTTAAGTGCAGCCGCATGGATAACGTAATCAACTCCTCTCATGGCAAGACAAAGACGGTCTTTATCGCGAACATCGCCAAGAAAAAACCTGACCTGCCCCTGGGTAAAAGCTTTATCTTTTTGCATCTCAGATTGTTTCCACTCATCACGAGAATAAACAATTACACGACGAGGATTGAATCTCTCAGTAATAGTTTTAACAAACATTTGTCCGAACGATCCAGTCGCACCAGTTACAAGAATTGATTTGTCGTTAAACATAGTAATTACATATTAGAAAGATAATAGTTAATTTAGTCGATTCGAAAGATCGACCGTTCATTTAAGAATAATAATTTGTACAATTTCTTTTCAATTTTAAATTTCGTTACAATATGACGACTGAGTGGCTTTCTGAGTCAGATTCAAGTGGTGCAAAATCCGTAATTTTGCTCGGTCCACTTTCCAAAGATCAATTACTGGAAGAATCGGAGAAATTTCCTTTAGGAATTTTATGGTTTTCGCCTCCGATTCAGCAAGATATGCCCCTACCTTCAAATGTGAAGAATATTAGCCGGAGCAAGAATGCCCTCGCATTTAAAAGTGCTTTGGAAACTTTTATACTTCTCGATTATCACACCCCTCCTTCTGTAAAAGTAAGTAACAAGATTGAGGAAGATAATCCCACTGAATATACAAAAATTCTAGACCTTGTAATTGCTGAAATTGATTCCACTATGCGCGCAAGGCGTACCCGCTCGGAAACCGGCTTTTTAAGGCAAAGACAAATATTCACTAACTTGGCCGGTTACCTAACTAAAAGATTACCCAATGAATGGAATTCACTTGGACAAGGGAACTTAGCTGTTGTTGTTGGTGCCGGGCCTTCACTTGATGTTACTTTAACATTACTTAATTCGAATATTCCCAAGCCCATAATTGTAGCTGCAGACAGTAGCCTCAAGGCATTAAAGAGTGCAGGAATGGATCCTGATTTTGTTGTTAGCATAGATCCACAAAAAACTTTCGATTCATGTAGCGATCCAGATTACACTCCCGGAATTGCTATACTCTCCACCCAATCCCATGATAGTTGGAGGAAACATTGGGGAGAAAATTGTGCTTATTTATCGGGACGTGTGATTACGGAAGATTGGCTTGCAGAAAAAGGAATATCCAAAACAAACCATCTTGCAATAAATAACGCAGGCTTGAGTGCATTGGCATTTGCTGATTTTTTAAATACTTCAGCGATTCTCACAATTGGTCTCGATTTAGCGGGAGGCGGGGATGGTCAAGACCGGTATGCTGAAAATACAAACCGATCCCATATTCAAGTTCACGCATCTCATTACCATCGCATCCCTGGTAATTATGACGAAACAGTCCCGACTCCTTTTCTTTCTGACTGGCAAGAAACTTCCGACTACTGCAAAAAGATTTCAGGTAATAAAACCGTAATAAATTTTAATGACCGAGGTGCAAAACTGGAGGGTGCTACCTTGGTACACCCCAAACAAATTAAAGAGCTTAAGGAAGTACTGAACGAAAGCATATCTCCTTTTGTTCCACTCGATAACAGTCTTCTCACACTTCGAAAAAGTCTAAGCGGATTGGGTTTAAATCAACTACTTGTTCAATTAACTACTTTATGCGACAAGGCTTGGTCAGAATTACCTGCGGAAACAACAAGTGAAAGAAATTCCATGCTTAATTCCTTGAGAATTATTCTCGCAAATCGTGATATTGCATCTCTTTTGGGTGATTTTGCTTTTTCGATAATGCCTATTCTCTCACCAGGAAAAAAGCCAAGTTCTCAAGAAATAAAAAAAGCATTTTCTGAACTTCGAGAACTTCTTTGGAGGCTAGAAGATTCAATCGTTGAATGTAACCCCGAAGAAGAATTTTTGATAAGATTTTTTACAGAAAAATTTAATTAAGATTTTGTAACTCATTCATTGCCTGCCCGGCGAGTTCTAAGGCCAAATCTAAATCAGTATACTCCATCGCATTGGAAATAAACCAATTATGATGGGGATGGAAATATAGACCTTTACCCGCTGCCAACTCACAAAATTTCTGAATAAGAAATAAATCATCATCTCCGTCAAACCAAGGATATGGCATAGAGGAAGGACCAGTCATAGTAAAAGGCAAACCCAAATCCTGAGCACAGGCAACTAATCCTGCGCAAAAATAGTCTCCTTTTTTTAGTACTGATTGGGCAACCTGATCACGCTCTGAAATTTGAAGTGATTTTTGAGCTGCCGCCATGGCAACGGCATCATTCCAGCAACTACCTGTCAAAAAAACTTCTTTTGAGGCAGCCTTTAAAAATTCCTTACCAACACAAGCAGAAATTGAAAAACCATTCCCCAACGCTTTAGAATATACCGATAAATCAGGTGTGAAATCAAAATATCTGTGGGAACCGCAATCATCCAAACGCCCCCCTGCCCTTACATCATCTAAAATTAAAATTATTCCATTCTTTTTACACTCCTCTTCCACAACAGGCCAAAAGTTATGATCAGGTAAAATAGAAGGACCAAATGCAGCGTGATGGTAAGGAGTTAAAATAACCGAAGAAATTTGATTTCTATAATTTTCTAACAACGAACGAAATTCATCTAGGTTATTCCAGGAAAATTCTAAAACATGAGAGCGGTCATTCTCTACTCGTCCCCCAAATCCCGGATCGCACCATGCATCTACTCCGTGGTAAGCTCCTTTTGCTTTTACTACAAATGGTCGGCCAGTTTCTTCACGAGCTACACGAATTGCCCAGGTGGTAAGATCGGATCCATTCTTTGCAAAAACGCTCCAATCTGCAAAATTGATATTAGTGGTCAACAATTCAGCAAGTTCGACCATAATTTGACTGGGTTGATTAAATACTGCCCCTTTCGATCGTTGCTCATTGGCAGACTCCTCGATTTCAGAATTTGAGTACCCATGTAAAATTGCACCAAATCCACACATAAAATCAAGCCACTCATTACCGTCCACATCTTCAAACCGACACCCCGAGGCACTTTTAGTATAATGGGGGAAATGCCTCGGCAATCCAGCAATTGGAGCAACATGTCCATAAATCCCACCGGGTATTACCTTCAATGCACGTGAAAACAGACTATCTGAAGTATCTCTTTTTAAACTCATATAATAGAGGGTATTGCTTTTTGTGCTATTCGCGAAATATACCCTATTTTATCTAATAATGGAAGGTTTCCAGAAATTTTAGCTTCCCCTAATGCAGGACCGCCTAAATGATCAAACCAACCACTAATTGCATCGCGGGCTACCTTAAGGCTTAGAAATGTGAAAACGGCAGTAGGCTCATAATCCATAACACCAGAATCAACACGACAAAGATCATTTTGGGAGAAGGAGAACCATATCGCAATGTCAGTTCCAGAAACTTTAAACAAAATACGGCCTTCTTTTTCATTACTTAGCAATTCCTTACACCTTAAGTCATGATTAGCAAATGCAGCAGTCCCCGCTAAGCCAGCTCGTAATGCAACCGAGATACTTTGATTATTTAAAAGTTTTGCTGATAGAATTTTTTTAATTTTTAATAACATCAAGATTGAAGTAAATGCATTATTAAAATTACCGAAAAGAGGAAGAAGTCGAGGAAAAGCAAACCCAGTGCTAACCGCTTTTAACAGTTTACTTTCTTTAAAGCAAAGCCCCTTCCCCCCAAGTTGAATGTAGTAATTGTCAAGCAAGGTAACCTCTAACAACTTACCAACATGAAAGAGGTTCATAATTTCCGAACTAGCAGCCTCGAGAGACAGTGCTGCTGCATAAGGTACCAATCTATCTTTTGCTACATCCACAGATTTCAATCAACCGATTTATTAATACCTGAGGAGAGGAGTCTATCCCAATTTTAATTTTAGGTAATCTCGGTTCAATTAATTGATTAATAATTTTAGGGTTACGACATAAAACAATTGAATCACTTCGATTCCTCCAAAAATTGAGATTGTTTATTTCTTGAGGCATTACTCCACGAGAAATATCAAATATAATTGGGGTTCCACAAACAATTGCTTCAGTCGTGGTTCCCGCCCCAGGGCGGGCAAATAAAAAAGAAGCACTCTGCAACAATAAAGCCATCGCTTCATCACCAATGATCCGGAGAGGAATAATTTTAAATTTAAATAAATCTTTTATTTTAAGTATTTCATTATAAATTTTATCATTTTTTCCACACAACGCGACCACCTGATAATCAGAATTATATTTTTGAAGCGAATGTAACACATTAAGATGCCGATTTACTCCATTTGCTCCAGTGCCCAAGAGGAATATTGGTAAATTATGCGATATATCATGCTTACTTAAAATACTTCTTTTCTGTTGTTCAGATATTTCCCCATAAAAAGCTTTTCTTAAAAGTGGACCGACGACTTGAGTTTTATTTGCAGGCATCCCCCTCTTGATCGCTGCATTACAAGTTTCTTCAAATGGACCTAAAAAATAATCTACTTTTGGATTTACCCAATGACGACTAAAACCAACTCCATCCGCCAGTTCACCACAATAAATTACAAACTTTAAATTATTAGAAAATCTCTCTTGTAGCAGCTCATAATACCCATGATTAAGATGTGCATGAACACTGACGACTATATCTGGTTTAAAACGACCAATTTCCTCAAACCAGGAAGTGGCTCCAAGAATTAACATTTTATAACGATGCAATGAAGCAATTTCTAGGAAATTGAAATAAATGAAATGAAATGCAGGGTAGATTTTTTGTATAAAGTTATAAAAATTACTACCCATTCGGTATAAAATAAAACTACTTTCTAAAGGCTGTGATATTTTTGCCGATCCACCGTTTTGCTCCCACCAATACTTTAAGGCATTTGCCCGCATGTTGTGCCCCCCACCAGTGGATGAACTAAGAATTAGTAGGTTCATGCTTACAATTATTGATATCTTTTGATAAAGAAAATCAATTTAGATGATTAATCTATTCTAAATCGTGAACGAAAAGGCCGCTTCTTAATTTAGGTTCAAACCAAGTTGTCTTGGGAGGCATGATCTCCCCGGCGTCAGCAATAGTTAATAATTGTTCCATCGTTACAGGATACAATGCAAATGCAGCGACCATTTCACCAGAATCAACTCGTCTCTTCAATTCACTTAATCCCCTGATTCCGCCAACAAAGTCAATGCGATTATCTTTTCTTAAATCAATAATATTGAGTAACGGAGTCAGTACCTTCTCTGATAATATGGTAACATCTAAATCGCCAACGGGGTCATTCTTATCCCAGCATCCATCTTTTGCCAGTAAACGATACCACTGACCTTCCAAGTAGAGAGAAAACTCTCTAATCATTGTTGGTTGTGGATCGCCGTCACCATACTGAGAAACAATAAAAGAATCTTTTAATTTAGTCAGAAAATCTAAGGGACTCAGTCCATTTAAATCCTTCACTAATCTATTATAATCGAAGATTTTTAATTCATCATCAGGGAAAAGAACGGTGAGGAAGTAATTATATTCCTCCTGACCAGTATGATTAGGGTTTTCCTCTTTGCGCTTTTTCCCAATCCGAGCGGCCGCAGCAGTGCGATGATGTCCATCAGCAACATAAAGATAAGGCACTTCTTTAAATGCATCTGTAATAAACTTGATATCTTCTGTATTCGAAATGGGCCAAAGTTCGTGTTTGATCTGGTCATCGGCAATAAAATTATATTCAGGAGTTTCTGTTGTCTTATGGCGAACAAACTCATTAATTGAACTTTTGCCTCGGTATGAGAAAAAGACGGGTTCTGCATTCGCGTTTAAACATTCAACATGCCTAACTCTATCATTTTCTTTCACCGGTCGAGTCAGTTCATGTTTTTTTATAATTCCATCAAAATATTCCTCAAAAAAACAACAGCCAACCAAACCCGTTTGGCTGCGACCGTCCATAGTTAATCGATAAATGTAAAATGATGAATCAGGATCTTGGTTAAGGATTCCACGGGACATCAAATCTTGAAAATTAACTTTTCCTTTTTCATAAACCGCATCTGAATACGGATCTGTATCAACCGGTAAATCGATTTCAGGCTTTACCACATGAAGGAAAGATAAGTCGTTCCCTTCCGCTTCATGCCTCGCTTCATTAGAGTTTAAAACATCGTAAGGGCGGGATGCTACCCCCTTAACATGATCAGCACTGGGTCTAATTGCTCTGAAAGGCTTAAATACGGCCATAATTATAATTCTTTAAAGTGAAAAGAAAGTTTATTTATTTTCTTGTGTAGATTCTTTAGCCGCTTTCTTGGCCCTCATCTGTGCAATTAATTGCTTTGCCGAACCCGCGGCCAATGTACTTTTAAGAGTGCTCTGCTTAGGAACATTAGTAACAGCAGCAGCAATATTGGAAGATTGCATCTCCTCAAGAATTTCTCGTCGAAGAATAGAAATTGAACGAGGTGCAGATATCCCAATTTTAACGGAATCCCCCTCAATTTTGGTAATAGAAATTTCTATTTCATCACCAATTCTAATTCCTTGATCAACTTTTCTAGATAATATCAGCATTAGTCTCGGTCAGGCAATTTAGAGACCTTCTCCGCCAACATCTAAAACATGGCGAGCTGAAAATTCTTCGTGGTTATTGATGATACATTGCTTTCCAGTCAAATTCCTTCTGTTTACAATGATAGGACCGACTAAATTAAGACAAATTTTCCCACTTTGATCAGGAGGTAATGTAACAATATTCAAAATCATAGTATCCTCAGGACCAGTAATATCTAGGAGTTTGACATCTGCGTCTGCAATCTCGACAGAGTAATTATTTATAATTCCTCCTGGTTCTAGAACAATAAACGCAAGTCCATCCTGCTTTTGCTCGCGTAGCCACATAAAGGGAAGTTCGTCTTGGTCAAAAACTAATTCCATCGAACGAATCTCTGCGAAACCAAATAAACCCTGCGGAAGTTTTATCTCGCTTCTTGTTTCTGCATGCCCGATTTCCGGGACATTTGAATCATCGTCTACTTTAAGTTTCATCTCTGAGAATTATAGATAATTCAACAAGGAAGTGTTTAAAAGTTGGGAGCCAATTTGCAAAGCAGCTTGGTATGAAGTGGATAAGCGAGTCAATCTCATTATTGCTTCGGATAAATCAATATCAACATCGTTAGATATTCTCTGGTCGAGTTGAACAAAATAGTCTTCATCATGAGACTTGACTGTTTCCATACGTACCATTCTTGCAGAAATTTCTCCAAGTTTGTTAATCAACTTGTCTTCCTGTTGAAGTAGTTCCATTTCCTCATCCTCAACAGCTTGCGAATAATGCGAGGGCGTAGCATTGGACAAGGCATCTCTAAGGTCTACAAGGGAATTAACGACATCACCAAGTTCTTTAGTTCCGTTATTTTCTGCATCAAGAAAACCGGACAACTTACTCTCATTTCCGATGTAGTACTCTGAATTTTTATCACTGCCAGTGTATGAAATATTGATCACATTTCCCTTTGCATCGCGATGATCTAAAAATGTTTTAGTGCCAGTAGCAAAAGAAAAACTGTCACCGATACTAGCACTCATTGCGGTTCCCTTGAGGGGAACATCTCCTGAAATATCGAATCCTAAAATCTTGTAAGGTCCAGGATCACTTGGATTTTGCCCCCAAAGTATATCTGCTTCCATCTCTTGCCCATCAGATAAAATAACCTTTGCCTTTTGGAATGAAGGAGGAACTTCACCACCACTGGATGAACCGAAGAAATATCTCCCAGGTTCGATAATTTTCAGTCCAACAACTTCGCCTTCAGAATCAACAATAGCCTCTGCTTTTGCATCTATCCCCGAACTGCCTGCTGGTTGGATTCCAACAGTAGGGCGGTTTGAGTTTTCAACCTTAAACTTAAACACATGATTAAGAGGCTTTTCGACTTGCAACCAAACATCGTTTGCAACCAATTGACCACTAATTGTTGGTACATTCACATCACTTGGAGTAACAAGTGGAAGATCACCAGAAAGACTTGGGATATTCAGGTAATTATTAAAATTATTTTTTTGGCACTGAAAATACTTTCCTTCATGATAAACAATTTGTCCATAATCATAAGAAAGGTTAGGAGTCCAATCATCTCCTTGCTGAGCAGAACGGGGACCACTTACCGATATGGAACTTCCTACTTTGCTAAAAAATGCACCCTCTTGCAATGAATAATCAGGCAGTGTCTGAGCCGTCCAGTTCGATGCAAAATCTAATTCAGTATTATCTGTAGGGGAAAGATCAGTGGCAGTAGTATAGTAAATACCATCTTTGTAAGCATGGTCTCCTGCGCTATATGCAAAACCATCCTGCCATGTTGATGCCTTAGTCCAGTTGCTTCCAAAGTTCTCCAAGGTATTACTCTCTGCGGTAATTGAGGAATTGGCAAAATAAAGTAATCCGTTCGCGGTCGACATCTCACCGGAGGAAACTGGCACTCCAGTGACCCAGGATGCAGGCTTGGTAATATCTTGCTTAGCGATATAAAAATCGTTGTTATCGGGATCGTAAATGTAGTCACCAGACTTCGCTTCAAGTTGCCTAGTTGTGGAGTAAATAGGTTCCTTGCCTTCTGTGGGTAATGTATCACCTAATAGGAAAACATTACCATCAGATCGCTCAGTCAATCCGACAACATTTAATGAAGTTCCACTAAAGTGAGTAGCTTGAATATTGGGATCTGTTAAGGAGAAGGAAAAATCGGACTTGACTGCAAAATATTCGTTGTTTGCAGAGTCATGTACATACTGACCCTTTTTGAGATTTACCCTGTCGGGACCATACCCAACATCAAGTAAACCAGAAGGTAAAAATACGGAAACCGGATTGGTTGTAGTACTGACATCTTTAAAATACTTGTTATTAGCAGGGTTCGCAATCGAAGCATTTTTCGTTGCTTCGTTTTCAACTGTTGTAGATACATTTAGTGCAGATGTACCGACAGTCAAACTAGCTAATTGCGAGGCGGTAGGTGGATTAGGGGGAGTACCTAACTCCTGCCAATTAGTACTGAAGTTAGACTCAGTGTTATTAACAGAAGAAGCGTTATTAATCGCTTCGTATAATTTACCCTGATGAGAAATAGTCTCTCCTTGGGAAACCGATTCACCAGTCTTCCACTCACCAAGATGCTTTGAATTAATTTCGTAATATATGCCTTTTCCGCTAGCGTCTACTCCATCCCAAACCACGTCCCCAACAGCATACTCTTTTTTAGGATCAAAAGTACCCCTCATGGAATCAGTCGCAACCATAACGGAAGTTCCTTCAGGCGAAATGAAATTACCAGCGAGAAACGGAGAGGAATTGAACTTTTCAAGACTGGCAGGATCCTTTGGCATAGTTGTTGCCGTTGCGGTAGCCTGTGAAAGTACTGAATTAATATCTGCGGCAGTTAAAGAAATTTTCTGATTAGCCAAGTAATATTTGTTATTAATATCATCATGAAGATACTGGCCTGCATTAATATCGAAACTTGTTGCCGAAGAGAGCTGGAGCACTGGACCGTTGTAAGTATGAACATTTCCCTGTGGGGGAAAGCTTTCAACGATGTGTTCTAAGTTGGAAGGGTCCACATTGGTGGAGTCTTGAACCAAGAAATATCTTCCTTCATGTAGAATTACATCGTTGTTTTGAAATTGACCAGTCGATGAAAAGA
>CAJQKB010000045.1 GCA_905478775.1 uncultured Opitutales bacterium
AAAAATCATCATACCCTAATAAATTCAGATTATTTTTTAGCAGGATTAATTAATTATATCCTATGATTAACTCCCTTTTCCTTCTATTAGCACGGTCTTTTCTATGCCCTATCTAAGGCTTTGGGAGTCCTCTCCAAGGAAATAAAGTCTCGCAGTTATTCCTACGTAGGAAATAAATTTTTGGACTAATCTTTACTATACAAAAAGGCAGATATGAATACATGCCTAGTAACATTTAGATTTCCGCCAAAGTATTGAGAGTGAATTGATCAAACCGTTTTTAATTTGATTCAGCCTCAAAAGACAAAAGATCGTCCTTTAAAAGGGAATTTATCTTTAAAGGTTGTTTGTTGACGAAGTTAAACATCTTCTATATTGATATTAGCCTTCAACATGGGTCGGTAGCTCAATCGGTAGAGCAGTGGCCTTTTAAGCCATTGGTTCCGGGTTCGAGTCCCGGCCGGCCTACCATTGTTGATTTCTCTAAAGTTTTGTGCGGTATAGTCGATTATGTAATTTTAATTAATTCTATTTTTCGATGATTTCCCCAGTTAATAACAATCTCACCGGTCTTGTCTTTGAATCCCATAATGACAAAATTGATTTAGAACAGTCACTCGCAAAGCTTTCTTCTGGCAACAAACTCGTTCGAACTGGAGATGACACTGGGGCATTTAGTCAGGCTTCTAAACTTGGCTCCAAAAATAAAAGAGATTTAGTCAGTTTACAAAATCTACAAAATCTCCTTTCTTACACTCAGGTTCAAGATGGTTCTCTTCAATCTGTGGGTAAAATTCTGAACCGACTTGGGGAGATTACTGTTCGTGCATTAGATGTTACCTCGACCGATGCAGATCGTGAAAATTACAATAAAGAATTCCTTGAATTAGCCGATCAACTAGATCAATTAAAAACTGAGGATTTTAATGGGCTTGAATTATTTGGTGCCGGCTCGTTTAGCCAAGATAAAAAAGATTTTATAGAAAGCTTAAAGAAAAACTGGCTGGAGGCATCTGAGGTAATTATAAATCAAGAATACGGTTGGACTACTGCACCTGCTGATAGTTGGGACTTAATAGTTAATGAAAATGATACAGGTGGTTATGCGGCATTTGTGAGAACGGCACAATACGGAGATGGAACCGCCGATGTAATTGAAATGCAATTCGATCTCCCTGATTTTGCTGCACCCCATACATCCCCCAATTCAACTGCAGATCGAGTTGTTGCCCATGAAATGGTTCACCTCATGCAGGCACAGAATTCCTATTACGGTGATATTACTGGAGATGGTTCGAGCAGAGGAACCTGGTTTAAAGAAGGCTTAGCTGAATTTATTCATGGAGCGGATAGTAGGGTAAACTCTATTTTGAGCGGGAATGGGAATGATTTTTCAGCATTAACTTCTGCCATCGGATCAGGAAATGAAAGTTGGGTTTCTTCCGAGCAATATGCAACAGGATATCTTGCGGTAAAATTCCTCCACAGTAGAATTAAAGCAAGTGGGCAAGCCGACGGTATAAAGCATATGACAACTTGGATGAAAACTCAGTTTGATGATATAACTAAGACTTCTTCTGACAGCGGAATTGATGATTACTTTCAAACTTTTAATATCTCAAAACCCTCGGGAGGAAACTTTTCAAGTAATTCAGATTTTATTTCCAATTACGATGGTAGTGATGGGCAAAATTTCATTTCTAATCTGCGCACTCTTAATCAATTTACCAACACTGATACTGGTTCAATTCGAGGCAGTGATGAGGGGGGTACTACTCTCAATGCCCAAGCCGTTGTCCCAGATACTTCCGGAACTCCAGGTAGCAGTTATGTGGAAGAAGAAGATAACTCCTCATTGGCTGCAACAATTGACGGCACGGGGCTCACTTATGATTTAAAGAGCGTAAATACTGTTACAGTAAACACAGATACTTATAATATTGAGTCCATTACCAATGCCAAAAGTACCTTAACTCAAATTACGACCTGGATTGAAAATTTAGCTTCCGAAAGAGCAAATGTGGGAGCCAATATGAGTCGATTAGAGAAAGAAATGCAAAATTTGAATGGCAAGATTACTACTGGAGAAATGGCAGTGGGACGGATTCAGGATACTGATGTGGCAACAGAAAGTACCAAGTTTGCATCCAGTCAAGTCCGTATGCAGGCGAGTATTGCCATTCTTGCACAAGCAAAGGATTTAAATGTTGGCATAAGTGATTTAATCCGGGGCATTATGATCGGCCAGTCTTAGATCTTTCTGCGCACTACCCTACCCATTTTTGAAGTAACGGAAAATCAACCTTGCCGGTGGGAAGTATTGGAAATTCCGCAATAATCTGAACTTTTTTGGGAATCCATAAATTGGGAAGTCCATTCTCGCTTAATTTCTTTCGGAGCTTTGGAAAATCAATTTCCTCATCAATTACTAAAATGAGTTGCTCCCCTTTATTCTCATCGGATTTCCCAATAATGAGTAAAGATGCTTCATTCTCCTCATTGCCAAAGAGAATCTGCTTGATGCGAGCTTCAATTGTTTCATGAGGTACCATTTCTCCCCCAATTTTTGAAAATCGTGATAATCGACCCTTAATAAATAAAAAATCATCCTGATCTAAATAACCGATATCCCCGGTAACAAACCAATTCTCCTTCGTAAGTACTTCATTCGTTTTTTCTAAATCATTCAAATAACCGGAAAAAATATTGGGACCTCGAAAACATAGAAGTCCGCTTTCTCCCACTTGTAAATCTTCGCGGGTTTCTGGGTGAATTGTTTTACACTCAATATCGGAAAACAAATGACCAACTGAACCTTCACGGGATCCCTCTTTGGGTAAATTAAAACTTATTCCTGGAGAAGTTTCTGTTAACCCGTAG
Source organism: uncultured Opitutales bacterium (assembly GCA_905478775.1). Classification (GTDB taxonomy): domain Bacteria; phylum Verrucomicrobiota; class Verrucomicrobiia; order Opitutales; family Seribacteraceae; genus Seribacter; species Seribacter sulfatis. The sequence continues at coordinate 2,881 of CAJQKB010000045.1, forward strand.
CCTTCCAGATAGGAACAGTTGGCAAATTCTTCCCATTTCTTTTTAAAAGAACTCTCCGTTTTCTCGGCTCCCGCTACTACATAGCGAATTGATTCAAAATCTTCCTTCTTTCCTTTATTCAAAAAGCCACGCAAAAAAGTGGGGGTTCCCAACAAAAAAGTAATTTTTTCTTTCTGAATGGCATGAAGGCCAGACTTCACATCCAAAGGAGATGGAACAGTGACGAATGGAATATCATAAAGTAATGGAAAACAGGTGGATACGGTAAATCCAAAGCTATGAAATAACGGCAAGTTGGCAAGAATCTTGGCGTCCTTTTCAAAAAGTCCCAATCGGTTAATTTGAGCACAATTAGACAGAATATTTTGGTGTGTAAGGACAACCCCTTTGGGTTCACCAGAACTTCCACTTGTAAATAATAGCGTCGCTTCCTCGGAATCAATTTTACTTGGAATTTTAAGAAAGAATCGAGCCAATTGATAAGGAAATTGTAATAAAATCGCTTCTTTTATGAGTAGATAAGGAGTTAAAGATATTTTTTGCAACCAAGTTGAAATTTCAAATAAATCATCAGTCCATGGAAAGTCTGGAAATTTATTCATCATCTTTGTGGCGGATATGATAGTTTTAATCTCCGCTTTTTGAATAAGGTTTTTCGCAATATTCGAACCGAGAGAAAAATTCAAATTAACCGGGATTTTTCCGGCAAATAAAACCGCAAGGTTTGCAATTGTTCCGGCTAATCCAGGGGGTAAAATAATCCCAATTCGTTGGGAATGAGAATTTTTCCGCAAATGAAGTCCTAATTTAACGGAAAGGATTAAAAGTTTTTTCCGGGAGCATATGAAGGGGCCCGGTAATCCATAATCCACCAATGGTGCATGCGAAGTCTTTTTCATCAAAGATTGGAAAAATGCTTCAGCTAAATGCTTTTTTTCGTTTTGAATATCCAAGATTATTTAAACTTAGCGTAAAGGCTTTGTGGTTGCCATAAAAACATCGCATAGGATACTATTTTTGTTATGAGCTTTTGCTATACATTATATTGCTCCAAAAGCATTTACCCAAAAAATTTCAATCGAATTTCGTAGCCCGATTTTCGGGTATACTTTACTCTTGAAAGTCGGGCTATTCACTATTTCTTTACTTTTATTTTTGAATAACCAACCCAAGACAAGTCAACTTTATTTAATATTTACTTTACCGTGAACGAACCAGAAAAAAAACACACCATTATTTATGATACAACCCTTCGAGATGGTTCTCAGGCTGAGGGCGTTTCTTTTACCGTTACCGCAAAACTGCGAGTCGCTGAAAAACTCGATCAATTCGGTATCGATTACATCGAAGGAGGATGGCCAGGGAGCAACCCAAGGGATATGGCTTTTTTCGAAAAAGCAACTGAACTCAATCTAACTCATGCTAAAATTGCTGCTTTTGGTTCCACGAGAAGAGCATCCTCCCCTGTGGAAGAGGATCCACAAATTAAACTCCTTTTAGATGCCAATACTCCAGTTGTTACTATTTTCGGAAAATCATGGCTTTTACATGTAACTGATGTGCTGCGCACTACTCCGGAAGAAAACCTAGCCATGATTGAAGACTCAGTTCGCTACCTTAAAGCACAAGGTAAAGAAGTGGTGTATGATGCCGAGCATTTCTTTGACGGTTACTTAAGTAATCCAGAATATGCCTTATCAACACTGGCTGCTGCAGAAAAAGGGGGCGCTGATTTTTTAGTACTTTGCGAAACTAATGGGGGTAAGCTCGTACCACAAGTGAAGGAAATAACCGAAACTGTAGTGAAGAAATTTCCGAATACAAAAATAGGAATGCATTGCCATAACGATGCTGGAGTTGGAGTTGCCGTCAGTTTAACCGGGATTGAGGTCGGTGCAAAAATGGTACAAGGAACTATGAATGGATACGGGGAAAGAAATGGAAATGCAAACCTGACCACCATTATTCCCAATCTTGAATTGAAGATGGGGCATACCACAAATTGCAGCGACCACCTTTCGAAACTCCGCGACCTTTCTTTCTTTATTGATGATTCAACCAACCTGAGACCTGACATTCGTGCCCCCTATGTAGGTGCTGCCTCCTTTGCCCATAAAGGAGGCGTGCATGCGGATGCCGCCTCTAAGTCCAATCGAAGTTACGAGCACATTGACCCTGCTTTAGTTGGAAACCGTACCCGAGTTTTAGTATCAGATATGTCCGGACGGAGTAGCATCATGATGAAGGCAAAGGAAATGGGGATGGAAGTTGATGGTCGATCGCCCGAAATGAAATCATTCCTTGAAGAATTAAAAAGGTTGGAATTCCAAGGGTATGAATTTGAAGCGGCAGATGCTTCCTTTGATTTATTACTGAAGCGTTTTCTAAGAGGTGAAGATTCTGCATTTAAAGTTCTGCGTTATCATGTCGGAGTTTCGAGCGATGGAAGCGAAGAGGAATCCAAATCGGAAGCAACTGTTAAACTGATGGTTAAAGATGAAATTCGACATACAGTTGCCGAAGGAAACGGACCGGTTTCGGCTTTAGATCATGCCCTTAGGAATGCCCTAGAAAAAGACTTTCCGTTCATCCAGGAAGTTCGCTTAATTGATTTTAAAGTTAGAATCCTAGAGAGTAATCTTGGAACAGATGCAATTACTCGAGTCCATGTAGAATCCACTGACGGGAACAAAACTTGGGGGACAGTTGGCGTGAGTGATAATGTAATTACCGCAAGTTGGGAAGCACTGGTAGATTCAGTCTCATATAAAATTCAATTTGCATCCTAGGTAAATTCATGCACGCGGACACGCGGTCCGGTGGGTCTCCATATTTTTGGATTTGTTGATCTAAAACATACATTCGTAGGGATGCCTAGATTAGCAGCTAAATGAGAGGGTCCCGAATCATTTCCCCAAAATTGGGCCACTCCTTTCAACAGAATTTCTTTATATCTCTCTATCGAACTGGGTACTATCATTTGAATTCTATCGGAATTACAAAATGTTTCATTCTTAAATAATTCTAAGGCGCCGCGATCTGCTTCTCCGAAAGAAAAAACCACTTGGTTTTCTTGATTATTGTGCAACCAATCATCCGATAACTTTTTATAAAATGAAAAAGGAATATTTTTAGTTTCTGACCCACTACCTGAATGGATCCAAAGGGTGGAGTTTTGCGCCCAATGATCGCCCAAGTAGGGCGTAGTCATAAAAGAATCCGGGCTATTGATGCTCAATGCATTAAAAATAGATTCAATGATATGAGGTGGAAATATAGGCTTTGCCGGTAAAATAAAAATGTCTTGGACATGATATCTTTTAAGTTCAGCAATCCACTCCTCATCTTTCCAAAATGTAAAGATATCTGAATTTCGTAAACGGTTGCCAAACTGAGATATTCCGAGATCTAATTCAAAAAATTCGGTATTCTTCTTTTCCGATTCAATCAAACAGAAATAAGAAGGTTTTGTGAGAACAAAAACTTCATCATAGGAACTTTGTATGTAGTTAAGTAATGGAAGGCTTAAGATAAAATCCCCTAACCCACCGCCTCGGATAAGAACAGCACGGCACTTTTTTTTCTCTGGTAAAGAGAGTTTTGTTTCAAAATTCAAGAACCGCTTTAATCAAGATGCTCTTCAATAAAAGCTCTGATTGCTTCTGGATCAGCATCCACAAAATATTTTTTACTCTTTTTTCCACTCAATTCTTCCAGGGTTGTTGAGGTGGGAGTAGGTAGTGATGCTTTTTGATAAACACTGGGAAACTTGGCAGGGTGTGCGGTGGCAAGAATGAGGTATTTTTCAGACGAATCTAGATCTTTAAAAGCACAGGCAGTATGCGGGTCCACCAGGTAGCCATATTCGTCCATTACCTGCTTAATAATTTGTGGTAGTTCTTCATCACAAACTGAAGAACTCGTGAAACCATCCACTTTGAAATGCTCGAAAGAATATTTTCCTTTTTCACTAAAGGTTGCCATTACTTGACGAAGTTTTTTTGAATCTCCTCCAAGAATAAAATAAAGCAGCCTTTCAAAATTAGAAGCCACTTGAATATCCATTGAAGGTGCTAGACTTGGAGAAACATTCTCGAGCGAATATTCACCAGATTGAAAGAGGCGATGTAAGACATCATTCTGATTTGTTGCCACGCGAAACCCTTTTATGGGCAAGCCCATTTTGGTTAGCAGCCAACCAGCAAAAACATTCCCAAAATTTCCTGTTGGAACTACAAATGTTGTATTCTCACGTTCGTGCTTTTCTAACTGTAGCCAAGCGAAAAGATAATACACGGATTGGGCAAGTATCCGGGCGAGATTAATTGAATTAACCGCAGAAAGCCCGACTTTATTCTTAAATTCAAGATCTGAAAAAATCTCTTTAATTGCTCGTTGAGCATCATCAAAAGTTCCTTCTATTGCCAATGGATAAACATTATCTGCCTCCGTACAGGTCATCTGTCTTTCCTGTAAAGGGGAAACTTTTCCGTCCGGAAATAAAATAAAAACCGTTACTCCTTTTTTCCCCAAAAGTCCGGCAATCGCAGCCGCTCCAGTATCTCCAGAAGTGGCACCTAGTATCGTTAAAGGTTTTCCATTTTTTTTAATTTGTTCTTCATAAATATTTCCAAGGAGTTGAAGAGCAAAGTCCTTAAATGCTAAAGTGGGTCCATGAAAAAGCTCTAGGATTTTTAAATTCTTTTTCAATGAAACAATGGGAGCAATCTCCTGATGAGAAAAACGAGAATAGGAATCCTTCACTAATTCCCGCAAATTATTTTCTTCTATATCGGAAGCAAATAAACGAAAAAAAGAAAAACATAATTCTGGATAACTCATGTTCTCCCAATCCGAAAGATAAGAAGTAATATCAGGAAATTCGTCCGGTAAGTAGAGACCTCCATCTGGAGCTAATCCCTGAGCCACTGCTTCTGAAAAGCTTACCGAACCCGCCTGCCCTCGGGTACTGACGAATCTCATTAAATAAACTCTCCTACTTTCCTAAATCAAATGCCTGATGAGCAACCCTCGTTGCATCATCTCCATTATCAGGATTAACCGCGACTGAAATCTTGATTTCAGAAGTGCTAATCATCAACATATTAATTCCTGCATTGGCAAGTGCTTCAAAGAATTTAGAGGCTACACCAGAATGGGAACGCATTCCCACGCCGACAACAGAAACTTTAGCAATATTTGTACTTTTTCCAAGTTTACCAGCGGACTGGTCCAGGAAATGAGCCTTTAGGGCTTTTTCTGCCCGGAAGGCGTCTTCAGTAGGAACTGTAAAGGTAAGGTTTGCCTTTCCATTACGAGCAACATTCTGAACAATCATGTCTACCACCACATCGGTTTCGGACATAATCTTAAAAATTGCCGCGGCTGCACCCGGTCGGTCAGGCAATTCGGTAATACTTAATCTTACTTGATTTTTATCAATGGCTACACCACTAACTAGTGTATCCTCGAGGGATTTTACTTTTTTCTTCACGGTCGTTCCTGTTTTGTTGGAAAAGGTTGAGCGAACTTCAAATGGAATGTTATGTTTTTGGGCAAATTCTACTGCCCGTGTTTGCATTACCTTAGAGCCACTGCTTGCTAATTCAAGCATCTCCTCGTAATTAATGGCCGGCATTTTGCATGCATTCGGGACGATACGAGGATCTGCGGTGTAGACTCCTTCCACATCGGTAAAAATTTGACAACTTTTGGCACGTAATGCACCGGCAAGGGCAATTGCACTTAGATCAGATCCGCCCCGTCCAAAAGTAGTAACATCTCCATGATCGCTCACTCCCTGAAAGCCTGCCACTACCACTACATTACCCGCCCGTAATTGCTTACGAATATCCCCCCCTCTTACTTCTCGAATACGGGATTTAGTATGGATTCCTTCCGTAATAATTTCTGCCTGCCATCCAGTCCGGGAAACCGCCGGCACCTTTAAGGCATGGAGTGCAAGAGTCATCAGGGCAATGGTTTCTTGTTCACCGCAAGTCATTAAAACATCCATCTCTCTTTCAGTCGGGTTTTTTAAAATTGCACTTGCCCGTTCAATTAACTGATTGGTTACGCCAGCTCGGGCAGAGACCACCACCACCACTTGATTACCTTCGGTTAATGTGCGTTTAACCCTTTTCGCAACCCGCTTAATGCAGTCAACATCGGCTACCGATGTGCCGCCAAACTTCTGTACAACGATACTCATTTTTCTTCAAAACAATTGGGATCAAACATACGAAATAAAACTGGCTTCTCTTTTACACCATCTAATTGTTCTAACGAATCGATTGCTAATCCAATAGAGTGTTCATTAGTTTGGTGAGTAGTTAAAATAATCGATGCCGATTTAGTTTTCTCGTCTGGAGTCTGAGAAACTGTGGCAAGACTGATTCCATGGACTGCTAAATTTTCAGCCACCTTTGCTAATTTACCGGGACGATCGTCCACACTTAGCCTCAAATAAAAACAACCTGAAATTTCCTGAGAAGGTGCCGGTTTACATTCATCTGGAGTTACATGTAAAAGCTTGGGAGGTAATGCACTGCCCTGCATGCCTTTAACCACATCCACAATATCACTAATTACGGAACCGGCTGTGGGGTCCTGCCCTGCTCCCCTGCCCGTCAGAACAACTGTTCCCACAACTGTTCCTGTCAGACTAATTCCATTAAAAACTCCATCTGTCTGGGCGATAATTTCATTAATCGGAACTAAAGCTGGGTAAACTCCAACGGAAACATAATTTTGCTCGAAGCTTCGGCGAATTACTCCGATTAATTTTATCTTACAATTTAGATCCCGGGCAGCGGCTAAATCTTCATTTGAAATTCTACGAATTCCCTCCACCGTAGTGTCTTTTAAATCAATCCACATCCCATGGGCAAGGTAGCCAAGGATAACCGCTTTATGGGCTGCATCAACCCCATCTAAGTCTAAAGCTTCATCCGCTTCCACATAGCCTAACTCACGGGCATCTCCCAGTACATCATCAAAGGTGGCTCCTTCATTTTCCATTCGAGTCAGGATATAATTTGAGGTGCCGTTCATTATTCCGTAAATCAACGGAAATTCATTCGCGACCAAGCTTTCACGAAGAACTTTAATGATCGGAATTCCACCGGCAACACTGGCCTCAAAGGCATAACGAACACCAGCATTTTCTGCCGCTTTAAATAATTCATCACCATGATCACAAATTAATGCTTTGTTGGCCGTTATTACTGATTTCCCCATGCTAAAGGCTCGGAGGGTCAACTTTTTTGCTTCTTCAATTCCTCCTATTAGTTCGCAAACAATATCAATATCAGGATCTTCAACAATCGAAAGTGAATCTGTGGTTATGCATGTAGGATCTATTGCGAACGCTCTTTTTTTTGATAACGAACGAACAGAAGCACGGGTCGGAATGAGTTGGACTCCAAGAATTCTCTCCCATGCCTTTTCGTTTTCTACTAAATGCTTCCATGTTCCCTGTCCCACAGTACCGAAACCAAGAATACCAACTCGTAAGACTTTTTTTTCATTCATAACAAACTTAGTAGAAATAGTTTTAAATTTTATTTTTTTTCTGAAAACGATTTTCAGTTCCTTCACGAAGACGGATGATATTCGAACGGTGTCTCCATACAATCCAAGCCATTATTATAAAAGCCAACGTAACCATTCCCATTACACCGGAAGAGTCTTCGTTAGACCAAGCAATTACAATCGCACAGACTGGAAGACTTACCCCAAAACCAATTGAAGCAAGTGCAACGTAGCGGGTTGAAAAAAAGATAATGACCCATGTAACCAACCCTAAGAATAAACAACCTGGCATCACCCCAAGCAATCCTCCCATTGTGGAAGCAACTCCTTTTCCTCCGCGAAAGCGAGTAAATATGGGATAGGTATGCCCTAGGACGGCACCGGGCAATCCCCATAATCCAAGAGTCGAATCTCCGGAAAAAGAAATCCATGGAAAAAGAAACCATGTGGTGGCGATCAATCCCTTCATGAAATCCATAAAAAATACAAAATATCCCGCCGGTTTACTTACACTTCTTAGTACATTAGTTGCCCCTGGATTACCACTCCCCACGGAGAAAATGTCTACCCCATACCGCTTGGCAACCAAGACTCCAAATGGAATTGAACCCAAGATATAGCCGACTAAGGCAACTCCAACAGTTTCAACTGAAAGCATATTTAAAATAAAAAAGGATCAAGGTATTCGAGCTAACCTTGTCGGGAAATTCTTGCCTCTCTGATATCAGAATCTGCCTCCAGTATGCGAAGCACACCTTCATCCGGTTCCTCATCAAGTTCGCAAATTGTTAATGCAAGTTCGCCACAATCCGCTCGACTCAACGACATATTGGCAATGTTAACACCTCGATCGCCCAAAATTGTTCCCAATTTTCCTACAATTCCAGGTTTATCAACATTTCGAACAACTAATAAAAGGTCAACTGGACGAACTTCAATAGCTTGCTGGTCAACCTCCACGATCCGAGGATCATTTGCTTTGCCAAGAAGTGTTCCTTTCACAGATCTTTCTGTTCCATCACTTGAAACAGTTTTCACCTCAATTAATTCGTTATAATCAACCACCGATGAGGATTTTGTAACTTCTAGCTTTATTCCTAAAGCCTTAATCTTGTGAGGTGCATTCACATCATTGATTCCCTCATCTCCGGCAAGCCCAGCAAGCCAGCCCTTTTGAACAGCTCGGGTTAAAGGAACCGCGTCAAAATCAACAATTCCTCCCCAAAAAGTAATATGAATTGAAGAAATATTTTCCTGTGCTGATTGACGCGCAAAACTTCCTAATCGATGACAAAGGTCAAGATATGGGCTTAATGTAATTAAGTCTTTTGGATCAATCGAGGGCATATTAATCGCATTTCTAATACGACCTCCTTGCAAAACCTCCGCAATTGCTTCCGCAATTTCAACCCCAACACTTTCCTGTGCCTCGGCAGTGGATGCACCTAAGTGGGGAGTTAAATTTAAATTCTCAATACCGCGAAACTCATGATCCTCTGGAAGCGGTTCCTGTTCGTAAACATCTAATCCTGCAACTGCCACTTTTCCACTTTTTAAAGCTCCTGCGAGTGCACTCTCTTTGATAATACCACCCCGAGCACAATTAAAAATTCGTACTCCATCCTTCATTTGAGAAAAGGCAACCTCATCCACCATATCCTTGGTGTCTTTCGTCAGAGGCATATGGACGGTTATATAATCCGCTCGGATAAAAGCATCTTCTAGTTCAACTTTTTCTACTTCAAGTTCGTTCGCTCGCTCTTCGGTCAAATAAGGATCATAGGCAATTACATTCATCTCAAATGCCTTCGCTCTTTTTGCAACTTCAACCCCGATTCGACCCAATCCAAGAACCGCTAAAGTTTTGAATCTTAATTCGCCACCCTTTAACTGCTTCCTTTCCCATAATCCCTCTTTCATACTCGTTACACCACGAACAATTGGACGGGTGCTGCAGAGCATGTGTGTAAAAGTCAATTCTGCGGTAGCAATCGTGTTGCCACCAGGCGTATTCATTACAATAACTCCCGCCTCGGTAGCTGCTTCGATATTAATATTGTCCACTCCCACTCCGGCACGCCCGACCGCTTTCAATTTGGTTGCACCAGTAATTACTTCGGGAGTTATCTTGGTATCACTCCTGACAATAATTGCAGAAACATCCTTGGAAATCTCTAGCAATTTTTCTGGAGATGATCCGTAGGCTTCAACTACTTCAAAACCATCCTGCTTTTGCAAAAACTCCACACCTAATGGGGAGATACGGTCCGCGACAAGAATTTTCATTGTAACAATGTAAAAAGGTCTAAATATGCCCAAAACTACTACAATTGCAATGAGGAAAGAAATTTCTTAATTTTTACTTTCCGAAGCCATCTTCAATTGGCATGATGGACGGTAATTATGTTTGAATCATTAACTGAAAAATTAAGCCATACCCTACGAAACTTGAGGGGCGTTGGAAAACTTTCTGAAGACAATATCAGTGAAGCATTAGGAGAAGTGAGAAAAGCTCTTCTTTCGGCTGATGTTCATTTTAGAACTGCACGAGAATTTGTAGAAGAAGTAAAGCAAGCCTGCCTGGGTCAGGAGGTACTGAAGTCAGTCTCTCCTGGGCAACAGGTCGTCAAGATAATCAATGACGAGCTTGTTAAATTACTCGGTGAAGGATCCACGCAGTTAAAAGAGGATAAACCTCTTCGGGTAATGATGGTAGGTTTACATGGTGCGGGTAAAACCACCACTTCAGCTAAATTAGCTAAAAGATTGGCAAAGGACGGGCGTAAACCAATGCTTGTAGCCTGTGATATTTATAGACCCGCTGCAATTGACCAATTGGAAATCCTTTCAAAAAACGAAAATTTTCCATGCTATCTGGACCGAACTAGTAAAAATGTTCCCAATATTGCAAGAAATGGCTGGGAGGAGTCGAAGAAAAATGGGTCCGATCTAGTCATATTTGATACGGCAGGCAGATTGCAAATCGATGACGAGCTCGTTCAGGAGTTAGAAGATTTAAAAAAACAAATCAATCCCCACGAAATTCTCCTCGTTGCTGATGCCGCTCTTGGACAGGAAGCAGTCAATGTTGCTAAGACTTTTCATGAACGGTTGGATCTTACTGGTATAATTCTTACCAAAATGGACGGTGACGCCCGCGGGGGTGCCGCACTTTCCATGAAAAAAGTAACTGGTGCTCCGATTAAATTCATGGGGGTTGGCGAAAAAATTGATGAATTTGAAGTTTTTCATCCGGATCGGCTGGCTTCCCGAATCTTAGGTATGGGGGATGTTGTATCTCTTGTCGAAAAGGCACAGGAACACCTCGATGAAGAAGAATCAATGCGCATGGCGGAGAAAATGCTTAAGGCGGAATTCGACTTTGACGATTTTCTTTCTCAAATGAGGCAAATGAAAAAAATGGGATCAATGGGGTCAATTGCGAAGATGCTTCCAGGAATGGGAAATATTCAAGTAGGAGACAAAGAAGAGAAATCCCTGGCACGACACGAAGCCATAATTTTATCGATGACCAAAGAAGAACGACGAGTTCCAAGGATTATAGCCGGTTCGAGGCGCAAAAGAATTGCAGATGGTTCAGGCGTTCAAATTCGGGATGTGAATCAACTCATTAAGCAATTCTCACAAATGCAAAAAATGATGAAGAAAATGAAGGGTGGAAAAATGAAAAAAATGATGAGTGCTCTTGGTGGCGGAGGTGGTATGCCAGATATGAATGACATGGACCCCAACCAATTGGCCAAGCTGGCTAAGAAATTTAAATAACGGGTCTAATCGAGATTGTGAAGATCCACCCATCCATTTTTTGGATTCGACGCAGCTGCTAAAAAAATTCAGTAAAAAGTATAGCTAAAATGAATTTTTAGATTTGCATTAAAAACATCCACTTCTATACCAAATACTTATTATCTAGTTCAGTATTTAAATCTCACACAAACAATTTATTATGTCAGAAAATATATCTAAATGTCCAGTACTTGGTGGAGCGCACGCCCATAGTGCTGTTGGAACAACCGCAAACCAACATTGGTGGCCCAACCAATTAAACCTAAAGATCCTGCATCAAAATTCTTCTCTTTCCGACCCAATGAGTGAGGATTTTAATTATGCAGAGGAATTTAAAACTTTGGACTTGAATGCGGTTAAAAATGACATCGAAGTTTTAATGACCTCCTCTCAGGATTGGTGGCCAGCTGATTATGGTCACTACGGACCCTTCTTTATCCGCATGGCCTGGCATAGCGCGGGTACATACCGCATTCATGACGGCAGAGGAGGTGGGGCATCCGGTACTTTACGATTTGCTCCGCTAAATAGTTGGCCTGACAATGGAAATTTGGACAAAGCAAGAAGGTTATTGTGGCCCGTAAAACAGAAGTACGGAAAAAAACTTTCCTGGGCAGATCTTATGATCTTAACTGGTAATTGTGCCATTGAATCAATGGGCTTGAAAACATTTGGATTTTCTGGAGGCCGTGCCGATGTTTGGGAACCTGAAGAGGACATTTATTGGGGACCAGAAATCGAATGGCTTGGAGATGAGAGATACACGGGAGACCGGGAATTAGAGGAACCACTTGGTGCTGTTCAAATGGGCCTAATTTATGTTAACCCACAAGGCCCAAATGGTAACCCTGATCCCATCGCAGCAGCTAAAGACATTCGTGAAACCTTTGCTAGAATGGCGATGAATGATGAAGAGACTGTTGCCTTGATTGCAGGTGGGCATACTTTTGGTAAAGCTCATGGTTCTGCTGACCCTGATCAATATGTAGGACCAGAACCCGAAGGTGCGAGTACAGAAGAACAAGGCCTTGGATGGAAAAACAGTTTTGGTAAAGGAAATGCCGAAGACACTATCACCAGTGGATTGGAAGGTGCCTGGACAACCGAGCCAGCTAAATGGGACAATAATTACTTTGAGAATCTATTTGGTTATAATTGGGTCTTAACCAAAAGCCCTGCAGGAGCACATCAGTGGACCCCCAAGGAAGAATCCGCAAAAGACACTGTCCCGGATGCTCATAATCCCGCCAAGAAACACGCCCCGATGATGTTTACAACGGATATTGCATTGAAAGAAGATCCCGCATACTTACCTATTTCGAAGCGTTTTCATGAAAACCCGGATCAGTTTGGGGATGCTTTTGCAAAAGCATGGTATAAACTAACCCATCGTGATATGGGCCCGAAGTCTAGGTTTGTTGGTTCACTGGTTCCCGATGAAACACTTATATGGCAAGATCCAGTCCCGGCAGTTAACTATGAATTAATTGGAGAAGAAGAAATCAATGCATTAAAGATTACGATTCGAGACTCAGCTCTTTCCATTTCACAACTGGTTAAAACTGCATGGGCATCGGCGTCCACTTTCCGTGTTACTGATAAGCGAGGAGGGGCAAATGGAGCCCGGATCCGACTATCCCCTCAGAAAAATTGGGCCGTTAATCAACCCGCTGAACTTTCATCAGTTATTCAGGCATTGGAAAAAATTCAGTCTGATTTTAATAACTCCCAATCCGGTGATATGAAGGTATCTGTTGCTGATATTATCATCCTCGCTGGTTGTACCGCAATCGAAGATTCAGCCCAAAATGCAGGACAAAAAATAACAGTCCCATTTTCCCCGGGAAGAACGGACGCAGTACAAGAGGAAACTGATATTGAATCGTTTTCTGTACTTGAGCCAAAAGTAGATGGATTTAGAAATTACCTTCAGGCAAAACCGGTCAGGTCTACCGAAGAACTTCTTGTGGATCGAGCACATATGTTATCCCTCACCGCACCAGAAATGACCGTTTTGATTGGTGGATTAAGAGTTCTTAACACCAACTCAGATAATTCTGACTTAGGTGTATTCACAGACAAACCCGGGACATTAACCAACGACTTTTTTGTGAATTTACTGGACATGAACCTTGAATGGGAAAAATCATCCAAGTGCGATCACTTTTTCGAAGGTAAAGACTTAGTGAGCAAAGAAGTTAAATGGACTGGCACATCCGTTGATCTTTTATTTGGTTCAAACTCACAATTGAGAGCAATTTCAGAAGTCTATGGCTCGAACGATTCCTCTCAAACATTTTTGAACGACTTCGTTTCTGCCTGGAATAAGGTTATGAATCTTGATCGATTTGATCTGGAAGATTAATTTTTCCTAGTTTTTCGATGTAGTTCACTAGTCCCAATGTCGTTTGGGATTAGTGTGCTATTTTCGGGCTTACCTGCTATATAATTCGCCTGACCTTCTGAAAGAGTTCCGTCATTTTTTCGAGGTCTTTTATACCAGGTGATTTTTCAATCCCACTATTCACATCTACATGACGGGCTTGCGTTTCCTCGATCGCACTCGAAATGTTTGATGGAGAAATCCCACCAGCAAGAACCCAATTTTTTGCCGTAAACTTTTCCCTCCATAAGGAAAAGCTTCTCCAGTCTGAACGTTCTCCTGTTCCTCCAAATTTACTCTCGGAATAAGCATCTATTAAAAAAGTTTCCGAGTAGCAGAACAAGTCTTCTGGAAAACTTACACCTTTGGGCAATCTTGGTGCTAACCAAAGGTTTTCTGCTCCAACTAATTGGCTCCATTGCCCAATCAAGTCCCTGGATAAGTCGTAGGAAAAATGAAGTTGAAAAACACCAAAGCCTTGGTCCATTATTTTCTTTAGGTGTTCAATCGTTGGCTCAACTTCAACCGCCACCATTTTTTCTTCATTTAAAGAAAGTTCTGATTTTATATTTTCAACTTTTTCAAAATCTATCTTTCTTGGTGACTTCTCGTATGTAATAAATCCCAGTTTATCCGCTCCCAGTTCCAATGCGAACCGTGCGTCTTTTGCTTCAGTAATTCCGCAAACCTTGACTGATATAGAGTCCGCTTTGTTCACAATTATTTTTTGAAATAATTCACCAAAGATTCGACCATTGATTCTAGAGTTGAATCAGCAGCTTCAATTCCAACAGTAAGTTCGTTCTCCTGAAGAGTTTCAGACGTTTGCGTACCAAAGCTACAATAAATGGGTTTTTTTGCATTCTTTGAAAGCACCAAGTCATCTTCTTGCTCGATGTAAGAGAGTGCGGCCGAGGAACTTGCAAAAACTATAGCATCAGCACCTTTCTCAATAAAATCAGAACGATCGGGTGCAGTAAGCACATCCGCAAAGTCAGTTTGATAAATAGGTAAAGTGTCTACAATTGCATGACCGATCGACTCAAGTAAGCCCACCAAGACTTCCCGATTGCGGTTCCCTGCAACGACCAACACATTTGCACTATCCAAAGAATTCGTAGCCACCAATTCTTGAGCCAAATCTTCCGCAGTGGATCGCTTTGGGATTAACTCCACTTCCAAATTAAACTTTCGTACTACGTCGGCAGTAGCCTCGCCTACACAGGCAATTCTCATTGGACCAAAGCTTCTAATATCACTAAACGCTTTGAAAAATAGTTTGAAAAACTCTTTTGCACCATTGGCACTAGTAAAAATTACCCATCCATAAGTTGCGATTCCGGTAAAAGTTTCTGCAATTAAATTTCGATCCTCCTGGGGTAATATCTTAATTAATGGAAGTTCAAGAACTTCAGCACCTTTTTTTTCGAGTAGTAGCTTTAAACGACTCGTCTGGTTTACCGGTCTAGTCACAACAATTCGGGTTCCAAACAATGGTCTATTTTCAAACCAATTTTTTTCGCCACTCAGCCCAATTGAATTCCCAATAAAAATAATTGCCGGTGCCTTTAAGTCCTCTCGTGTCGCGTCCTTTACTAAATTCCCTAGTGTGCTGATTATTTTTCTTTGTGTCGGTAAAGTACCATGACTTACAATTGCGGCGGGTTTATCTGGAGCAAGCCCACCCTTCAATAATTTTTTCGTTATTTCATTCAGCGTACCCATTCCCATATAAATACAAAGTGTGCCTCCCACTTCAGCAAATTTAGCGAAATCAACCCGGAGAGATTCCTTTTCAACATCTTCATGGCCGGTTAAAAACGAAATCGAAGAACCATATTCTCGGTGAGATAAAGGAATTCCTGCGTAAGCCGCACAAGCCAGTGCAGCAGTAACACCCGGTACAATTTCATACGGTATATTAGACTGGTCCAACACAATCATTTCTTCTGCGCATCGACCAAAAACAAATGGGTCCCCTCCTTTTAAACGAACTACCCTCTTCCCTGCTCTTGCTCGGTTAACTAAAATCTTACCGATTTCTTCCTGGACAACCGTATGTCGTCCTGGACTTTTCCCTACATCGATGTGTTCGCAGTCACTTTTCGCTCGTTTGCGTAATTCTGCATTGGCAAGGTGGTCAAATACTAGCACATCACAAGTACTTATCAATTCAATCGCTTTTTGAGTAATTAAACCTACATCTCCAGGCCCCGCTCCTACCAAGAACACAGTTCCTACATTTTCTTTTTCTATTTCAGCCATGATAAAATTTTGTCCATGATCATTTCAATCGTATCATTCTGAATATCGAGAATGCGAATACCACAATCTTCATGGAAGAAATGTAATTGATCCCCTGCCAAATGAACTCCAAGTGCTACCTGGCACCCCCCTCCAAGATGATCTAAAATAGCTCGTTCAAGCAAAACGGCTCGACTAGTCTCCTCATGATCAAGAACTGAGAATTTGTCTAATTCGTTGGAGCGGACTTGAATCGCGATTGCGGCCTGCCCGGGAGAAGGGACCATCTCGTCAATAGGCAATTTGTTAAAGGTCAACCCCGGGTACTCCTTGATTCCCAATCGAGAAAGGCCTGCTGCTGCCAAAATTGTTCCATCTGCCTCTCTTTGAACTGCTATTTTACGCAAACGGGTTTCCACATTTCCGCGAAGTTCCTTCCAACTGACTTGAGGAAATCGCTTTTGGAGTTGCGCCCTTCTTCGAGGACTTCCAGAAGCTAATATTTGAGGATCTTTTACCTGCTCATTTAAAACAAGGACATCACGGGGATCTTCACGTACAGGAAATGCAGACAAGACTAAACCGTCTGGGTTTTCCGTCGGTAAATCTTTCGCACTGTGCACGGCTAGGTCGGCTCGTCCTTCCAGTAAAGCGACCTCTAATTCTTTTGTAAATAAGCCCTTTCCACCCTTCTCCTGTAACGACCAATCAGCTTGCTGATCGCCCGTGGTTGACATCGGTGAAAGTTCAACATTTAAACCCATGACAGATTCTACTAATTGAGCCACCCAATTGGCCTGTTTTAGGGCAAGAGGACTTTTCCTTGTTGCTAAAACAAGCTTATTAGTTGAGGCAGACATAAAAGTGATGCCGCATTATGTGCCAGGGCAAGATCTAATCATGCCTAAGCAAAGTCGGGATCGAATATTAGGAATAAGAAGCCTGTGCTCCTTTAATGTTCTTTTTTGGAATCCAAGACATTAACTCACGCAGACGCTTCCCAGTTTCTTCGATAGGATGTTTTTCACCGTCCTCTAGAAGTTTATTGTATTTGGGGAGACCAGCCTCGTATTCTTTGACCCATTCCTTCGCAAACTTACCAGACTGGATTTCCTTAAGAATAGACTTCATCGACTTTTTAACATTTCCGTTAATGACACGAGGTCCTCGGGTTACATCGCCAAACTTTGCAGTCTCTGAGATCGAAAAACGCATCCCGGCGATGCCAGATTCAATCATCAAATCAACAATCAACTTCAGTTCATGCAAGCATTCGAAATAAGCCATTTCTGGGGCGTATCCGGCTTCCACCAAGGTTTCAAAACCAGCTTCAACTAGGGCTGATGCACCTCCGCACAGAACCGCCTGTTCGCCAAAAAGATCAGTTTCAGTTTCTTCTTTAAAGGTGGTTTCTAAAATTCCTGCTTTTGCGGCTCCAACCCCTGCGGCCCAACTTAGGGCGGTTGCTTTTGAATCCTTTGAAGATCCTTTGAGAACTGCGATCAGAGCAGGAACGCCCTTCCCTTCTTTAAATTGAGAACGTACAACATGGCCCGGTCCTTTCGGGGCAACCATAATTACACTCACACCCCGTGGTGGCTTGATTAAGCCGAAGTGGATTGCGAAGCCATGCGTAAAAAGTAAAGTTTTTCCCTTGGAAAGATTGGGCTTGATTTCTTTTTCGTAAACTTCGGCTTGTTTCATATCAGGAACACCGATCATAATAACATCCGCTCTCTTGGTAGCTTCCGCCACTTCAACCACCTCAAACCCTTGTCTTTTCGCTACTTTTATTGATTTACTGCCTTTATATAGACCAATGATGACATTGCACCCACTTTCTTTCAGGTTCAGCGCGTGTGCGTGTCCCTGTGATCCGTATCCTATAACGGCTAGCGTTTTCTTCTTAATGGCTGTTACTTTAGCCTCTTTTTGAGTGTATA